>JAZNEQ010000131.1:0-2815 GCA_045588715.1 Eubacteriales bacterium
AAAACGATAGAGAAAGCGGTTTTTAAGGTAGAAATCCATACGGATTTCAATTTTTATGTGTGTTTTTTAGCCGCGCTCCCGCCCTCTGCCGTACTTTTGTACGGCGACGATGGCGGGATCACGTCTTCTGCATCTGAATGAATCATCCCCTTCATCTGAGCGAAGTGAAGATTTCATCGTTGCTATGCAACGATTTCATTCAACCAACACAAAAAGATCGGAAGATGTTCGCCAAAAGCGAACATCTTCCTAAAAAAGGGGCTGTCTCAAATTGCAAATTTGAGACAGCCCCTCGCACAAAAAAGCCGGTGGGAGGCTTTTTCGTGCCGGGGAATTTGCGGTTTTCGCTCGCAAATCCTAAAAAACGCGATCAAACAACGGGCGAAAATTGCGGCGTCGAGCCGCAAAGCAAAAAACACGGGGGTGTCGACCAAATGCAAAACGCATTTGAGACACCCCCTCTTCTGTTTTTAGCGTCGGTTTCCTACCGAACTTTTTTTCAAATCTGTTTTTGCCTTACAGGCAGCGGATATCTCCTCTGAAACGGTCGATAAACTGATTGTTCCATTCGTCGCCGCCCGGGCAGTTACCGCTCCTCCATACGGGAGGATTGATACCCTCGTTGACCAGCATATTGATCGCCTCGATCACAACGCAGTTCATGACGTAGGCATTGGCGTAGGTGCTCAGTGCCCCAACCTTTTGGGGAAAGCTGTCGACCGTAAGCGTTGCGTCGCCCAGCTTGACCTTACAGTCGACCGCAACGTCAACGATCTCGTGCAGATTCTTCTTGGAGGGGTGTCTTGCCACGTGATCCCGCGGGCAGGTCTCGGCATGCTCCCTGGAGGAAACGCCAATGACCTTGGCGCCTCTTGCCTTGGCGGTGAGTGCCGCATCGATGGTTGCCGAATTGATCCCGTAGGCATTGACGATCCAAAGCAGATCCCCCTCGCCAATATTATAATCCTCAACAATAATTTTTCCGTATCCGGGAAGGCGTTCCACCTGCATGGATTTCAGTGCCCCCACGGAAAGCATGGTTTCCTGATTGAGAATGGCATCGATGTGCATCAGTCCCCCCGCTCTGAAAAACACCTCCATCGCCGCAAGATTGGAGTGTCCGCCGGGACCAAACACAAATACCTTTTTGTCTTGCTTTACCTGATCGGCAACCAGCCTTGCCGCGCGAAGAATGTTTTCCCTCTCCGTCTCTCGGATCTCACCTATAATTTTAAAGATCTCGTCATAATAAAGATCTGTCAAAAGTCCCTCTTTCATTGATACGTCTCCTTTTGCGTTTTTTAGCCTTGATGGGTTCACCACCCCTATGATATTTATTGTATCATGAAACGATCTTGCTTGGAATGCACATCCTTGCAGGCTTTTGTGACAATATTGCTTTCAAAGCAAAAACGACAGGGGTGTCGACCAAATGCATAACACATTTGAGGCACCCCCTTTTCATCATACTGTCCGTATCAATTTACTTATTGAAAATGTCGTTCTTGATCTGCTTGAATTCCGCTTCGGTAATGATCTGCTGATCGAGAAGCTTCTTCCATTTTTTCAGATCGTCGATAGAAATCGCCTTTGCTTCCGCATTGGAAAGGATCTTCTGCTTAAGGCTGTCAAATTCTTCTTCCGAGAGAATTTTGTCCTGCATCATTTCCTTGTAATGAGCAAGCTCGTCGAGCGTGGCAGAGGTCTTTACTTCGTTGCTTGTGCCGTTTTTCACAAATCCAAATGCCTTGAGCACAAAGATAAGTGCATACAAAATTGCGGCAACGCCCATAATCAGCATACCGACGGCAACAAGGAGCGCACCGATATCAAGATCATTGAAATCGAGACCCGCAATCATACCGGCACCGTAGGCAGCAACAAACGCGGCAAGGGAATAACCAATATTTTTGATCACGCTATTGGTGGCAAAAATACAACTCACCGCAAAAATTGCGGCAACGTTCGCGGTGGCAAAGGTGGCAAGAGTTGCAATGTCGCTATCGAGATTTGCAAGCACCGTTCCAACAATCAAAACAACAAAGCCCAAAACCATAACAATTTGATTTAACGTTTTTTTCATGATGTTTTCCTTTCGTCAATCGTTGATTGCGTAACAGTATGATGAAGGAACCCGTCGAACCGTTATTTCGACAAGCTCCATGATCGATTATAACATATCCTCTGCCTTTTGTCAAGTGTTACTTATCATCTGAGATATGGCAAAATCTTTTTTGATAAGGTACAATAGAAATCAGAAAGGATGGTGGGAGGAAAAATGATATCCGGAATCGGAGATAAGATCAGATATTTGCGCGATAAAACGGGCATGACACAGGCATATCTTGCCAAACGCCTTGGCATTTCTCGCAGCGCCGTCAATTTATGGGAAATGTCAATTTCAACCCCCTCGCTTGCCAATATCATTGAATTGATGCAACTCTTCCACGTAAGCGCGGACTATTTTCTCGGAGATTCCGAGCGTCTCTTGGTCGATATCACCTCTCTGACCCCCGACGAGCAGGAACTTGTTTTAAAATTGATCGCCTGCCTTGATAAAAAGGACGTATAAGAAAAAGAAAAAACAGCAAAAGCCAAGATCAACCGTTCAGGCGACCTTGGTTTTTACTGTTTTTATATACCCTGTTCACAATTTATTATAATACAATTTTTTAGTTTAGAGTTATGAGTTTGCTTCGCAAACGTTATGAGCTTGCCTTTGGCTTTGCCAAAATGCAAGCGTTATGATATGATCGCCATGTTGCTTCAAACTGCACCGAAGGTGCATCATAACTTGCCGCAGGCAATCATAACT
>JAZNEQ010000132.1:0-4562 GCA_045588715.1 Eubacteriales bacterium
TAACATTTCTTTTATCTGCGGCAATAGTTCTTGTGTGTGTTGATACTTTCTCGGCATACAATTACCCCCTTGATATGGTACTTTAATTCTACCACGTCAAGGGGGTTTTTGTCTATTGTCCGTTTTTAACGGACTTGTTCAGCGCCAATCGCCCGGGGGGATGCTCATTTGATTTTCAAAACCCGACATCAAAACGTCAATTTTTTACAAAAAAAGAAGAGAGAAACCAATCCTTTTTCATTGGTTTCTCTCTTCTTTATTGTTTTTTGCTGGTCAAGTTCACCAAATCGAAGTGCTACGCATTGAAAAAAAGCATTCTCCAAGCGAGCAAGCCCCCCTCTTTCTTTTCAAAGATTGCAGCATACGCATCGGTAGAGCCGTCACTTGAAAGAAGTGTAAAGCACAGCCGGTAGGTATGCTCCGTTTCGGAAAGACCATCCACCCGAAGCGTTACCTTGGGTTCCTGTACCACGGCGGCGGTGGTATACATTTCCACCCGTTCAAGGTACTCAAATGCCCCACAACTCCCGTGCCCCATCCCGCTCCCGCCAAAGAGCGTGTTCGTGTAGGCTTCCAATGCCTCTTTGGGGATCAGCGTTACAAAAGAGGTATGGGGATACGCCTCCTCGGCGATCTTGATCAAGTCACGGTTGCCGGTATATGTACCGTAGTTTTCAAGAAGCAATGCGTTCAGGCACGCACCGCGATAAAGCAATGCCGCGTCATTTGCCGAAGAAAAGCTTGGCAGCTTTGTGCTCCCCGTCACAACGCTTAAAACCAAAGAAGACAGCCGTTCTGCCGTTTTCCCGTTCGGATCCAGAGTGCGCACGGTGCTCTCCGCAGCAAGATCCACGCTGTCAAGTCCCAAAAAACCCTTGATCCAAAGCACGTTGCTTCCCGCCATACAGGACACCAAAAAAACGGTGATCAGCAAGATGATAACCACCAAAGTTCCAAGACGCCATTGCCGACGCCTGTAATAGCTTCTACGCAAGCACACCCCTCCTTTATAATATTCCATCTTCCATTTTACCAAAGTAGCAATATTTTGTCAATAGTTTTTTTAATATTTTTTCATTATTTTGTGATAATAATTATATTAGAACCGCTATATATAGTTTTTTGTCGTTCTTTTTTCTTGTTTTTGTCGTATGCGTCATAAATAAACGACATTTCTTTTAAATATCACAGCTTTTATCCGTTATTTTGGTTCTTTTCATCTGCTTTAAAGCTTCCCTCAAGCTGGCGGCAGGCTCTTCTTTGCGTGCTGATCAAGCCTGCGATCACCGAACGTACCACGCGATCCCCCGTGCGGGACATCAAGGTTTCATAAAGATCGATCCTGCGCATTTTGTCCTTCACTGAGCAAGCAAAAAAGTCCTGTGCCGTGCGGCACCTGCGTTTACGTCCTCCGCAAGGCTCCGGAAGTGACTGAGCGCCGAGGGCTATGATCAATTCACCGAGAATGCGCAATTCCTCCATGAGATCCGCACAATCCCGATAAAGAACGTCTGCCAAGGTTCGATCCAACGGCAATAAAAAAAGGCTCCCCTCAAGACTGTACCGAAAGGAAGAAAACGTATCCGCCCACAAGCCGCAAAGCATTCTGCAAAGTGCCATATCCTTTGCAACGCATCCAACCAAAGGTGGGTAAAAACGGGGCGCTCTATCATATCTGTTCTCATCACAGCTTCTCATAGGATACCTCCTCATCGTTCTTCTCTCACAGACTATGCGCCGCAACGCCATCCTGTGAAAAGAAAAAAGCAAATGCGCCCGATCCAAAGCATAAAAGCCTTAGATCGGGCGCACCCGTATTAAAATATCAAACAGTTAATCTCTTCCGCTTTCGTATATTTGTCCCACCTGTCGTTCCTCACCCAAAAGCTCCGACACGGTCACGACCTCATATCCCATTTCGTGAAGCCGCGCCAGCAAGATCACAACAGCGTCAAAGGTGCTCTCGTAAATATCGTGCATAAGAATAATGCTCCCGTCATTGACGTTTTCCAACACGTTATTTACAATGGTGTCTACCTTCTCGCGGCATTCCGCATCGCTGTCACCAACACTGTATTTGTATCTCCAATCCTCCGAATCCACGTCCCACAGCACCACAGAATACGGACAGTTCTCCACCCGATCCTTGGTAATGGCTCCGCCGATGGGGCGCATCAGATCGATCTTATATCCCTTCATTTCTCCGCGGATCGCTTTTTTGGTATTTGACAGCTCCGCGGCGAACTGCATGTCCGTACACTTATTGTAGTATACCTCGTGCGTATATCCGTGAATTCCAATCTCGTTTCCGGCTTCCATAGCGTAAAGCATCGCATCGCCACCGTTATAGGCAGAGCCGTCCACGCGATTGCCTACGATAAAAAAGGTTGCGTGAAATCCGTATTTAGAAAGCTCGTCAACGATTGCGGGAGTTCTTGTATTATGCGGACCGTCGTCAAAGGTCAACGCTACACGCTTTGAGGGAGTGCCCGAAACGGGAACGTCGCTTTCGCCTTGCGCAGTATTTTCAAGTGTCTCTCTTGAGGCGGTCGCGCTGCAGGAAGAAAGAAGGATCGCACTAAGAAGAAAAAGAGAAAGGATACGAATCACGACAAAAAGAGATGTAAATAATTGTTTTTTCATAATTCTCCTTTAACCGAATACACCGCCAAGCTTTAAAAGAAAAGCGGCAAGGAAGACCGAAAACGCAGAAGCGATGGTCGTCCATACAACAAGCTGACCTGCCAGGATCGCATCACTGTTCATTTCCTGCGCCATAGGCACGCTGGAAACCGCAACGGGGGTAGCGAACATGGCAACAAACGCTGCAAAATGCGCACCGTAAAAATGCGAGGGGAAGAAAAACAGGTAAGCGATTCCAAGTCCGATAACGGGTACGATGACCGTACGCAAAAGCACACCCGCCAGGATCTCGCGCCGAAGTGCCTTAATGGCAGAAAATTCAAACTGTGCGCCGAGCACCAATAGAGACAGCGGCGTTGCCGTGCTTGATAAGTATCCCAAAACCGTGTAAACGGGAGTAAGATCGGAAAGTCGGAAGGAAATACCGGCATTTACAAAAAGCGCGCGTAACCCCAGAACAACAAGCCCTGCCATAACGCCCAGGATCAACGGATTCTTAATGATCTCAAGAAGGATCTTTTTAACACTGACCTTTCCATGCTCCTCTTTAAAAAGAGAAAGACTGATCACTGCCAAAATATTGAGAAGCGGAATAATTACGGCAGAAAGGAGCGTTGCGATCATCACACCCTCCTCCCCGTAAAGGGATTGCGCCAAGGGGAGCCCGATAAGTGCGTAATTGGAACGGTACGCCGCTTGCAAAAGCACTCCGCGCCGCTCTGCCTTTTTGGTAAGCACCAGGCAGAGCGGAAGTGCAACGATAAAAATAATGATCAATGCCGCAATGACGTAGAATATGTAAAACAAATTCACGCTTCCCATGTCTTCGATCTTGTAAATATTAAGAAAGAGCATGGCAGGCAAAAGAATACGAAACACAATGCGATTTGCCATTTTTGCAAAGCTTTCATTCATAAAACCGCTGCGTTTAAGAACGTATCCCAGCGCAACCGTCAAAATAATGGGCAGTACCGCATTCACGGCAAAAATAAAGGATTCCATAGTCTACTCCCAGGCAAATATTTCTATTCCAATTGTAGCATATTTGCACGCGCTTTGCAAGTCAAAAAACGAAAAAGATAGAAAAAAGCAGGAATCCGCTTTCTACGTTTTTATCGATCGACGAAATCGGGGTGCCTCTTATAATACTCTACGTAATACGAAAGCGTTTCGTACTGCTCATCCCTTACGTGTGGCTTTACCTTGGCAAGCAATCCGTCAAGCTCCTCAAAGCTGTTAAATTCCTCGTTTTTAATAATATCAAGAGCACTTTGATAAGCGGAATCCTGTACGGCACGTACACTTTTTTCCTCTTCCAATGCCAGCGTTCGGCTTTTGGCGTATCGTTCTGCAAGCTCTGTCTTTTCATTTTGATACGCGGCATCCAGTTTTGCCTGCTTTTCGTCGTGCGTACTCTCGATCTCGCCAACGCGTCTTGCGTATCCGTTACGTGCTTCAATTCCCGCGCTTTCGCTCACTCCCAGCCCGGAGAGTCCCGCACGCTCGTTTTCGATGGGAAGGTACTTTTTTAACAACTCGTAATTTACCGCAGCTCGTCGAAGCTTCTCCTCGGTATTTTTAGAAAGAGCCTCCCCTGCCTTTTTATAGTTCTCCTCCGCTTTTTCATTCGCTGCTTTGTAATACCCCAAGAGGTCTGTTACCTCCTTTTTTTTCTTTTTATTTTGTGAAGAAAAACCGCTGTTGGAGGAAATCGCAACGTTCGGTTTTTTATTTTTCTTCGGAATCTGGGGAGCATATTTTTGAATCATCCTTCGTTTTCTCCTTTCCAATCGATGCCCAAAACATCTGTAAAATATCGGTTTTTTTATTCACGCGGCTGCGGTACTCGTCGGTAACGTACATATAGGACTGCTCCATTTTAATGGCGCCCATCAAAAGAAAGACTGTCAGCTGCAACA
>JAZNEQ010000133.1:0-31534 GCA_045588715.1 Eubacteriales bacterium
CGCACCTCTCGGTGAATCAATTTTTGATGAATTTTTGTGGGGCGAGGCGCAGGGAAGTGTGGACTTTTGGGTCCGAGCCACGCAAAAAGGCGCGGAAATTGATCGTCGAGAGGCTCGTTGGTTCGAGTCCCGTTTGGTTAACCGTTCATCATGCTTACATAGTTGATACTAAAAGATGGAGGCAATGATGAAGAAAAGAAAAACACAGCCGTCGCTGTTTGTCTGGAAAATGACGGCGCTCTTATCCTTTTTGCTTTTTCTCTCGATTTTTTGGATCCTTGCGGATAGTCTTTTTTCCATTACGGCGCGTGACGAGAGTGTTGTGATCGTTGTTCCTGATTTTTGTGCACGCGCAGAGGATAGTATTGGGCCTGTTGAGCATATTACCTTTCGAAGCGAATATCGCTATGACAGCAAGGTGCCGCGCGGGGTTGTAATTGCGCAAAGTCCGCGTGCGGGAGGAAAACAAAAAATATCGTCGCGCTATCCTGTGTGTGAGGTGACGCTTTTTGTCAGCCTGGGCAAAGAGGATCCCCAAGAATAGCGTGGATTGTTACAAAATATATGACGAATCAAGAAAAGGAGACTGTATGTACGAGGGGCAAGGAAGGGTCGTTGAGAGCAACGGCGGACTTTTCACCGTACGGCTGTTTACGAAAGGAGACGGTGCTCCGCTTGACGGACGAACCGTTACGGGGCGCGCCAGAGGGAGCTTGCATCGCGGTGCTACGCTGCTTGTAGGTGACGTTGTGCGTGTCTGCTATGACGAAACAGCGTTTTTGGCGGAAGACGGTGAGGTTATACCGGCAGAGGACGGAAGAGGACTTTGCGTTGAGGAGATCCTGCCACGCAAAAACGCATTGATCCGCCCCCCCATGGCAAATCTTGACGTTCTTTTCGTTACGGTTGCGGTGCAGTCGCCCGATCCTATCCTGCCTACGGTGGACAAGCTGATCTCTATTGCGGAATTCAACGAAATAGAGCCTGTGATCATCCTTACAAAGTGTGACCTCTCCCCGACACGTGCCCGTGAGCTTTGCGATGCTTACACACGCTGCGGCTTTTCGGTGCTCTGCACGGGAGAAGGACTTTTTGAAGGGGATCAAGCGCTTTTGGATAGGATCACCCATCTTTTGGCAGGCGGGAAAGCAGGTGCCTTTTCAGGGGCGTCTGGGGTTGGAAAATCCACGCTTTTAAATCGCCTCTTTCCACAGCTTTCCCTTGCTACGGGGGAGCTTAGCCGCCGTATCGGACGTGGAAAGAACACAACGCGGCACGTAAAGCTGTATCCGATATCGAAGGATGAGAACGGTGGATTCCTTGCGGACACTCCAGGCTTTACCATGCTTGATTTTGAGAGATTTGATTTTTTTGAAAAGGAAGATCTGCCAACAACCTTTCGCGAGTTTGTTCCATACATCGGTGCGTGCCGCTATACCAAATGCTCGCATACCAAGGAAGAGGGCTGCGCCATTCTTGATGCAGTCAAGCGAGGGGAGATCCCCAAATCGCGGCATCAAAGCTTTTTGGAGATCTATGAGGTACTCAAAAAGAAAACGAAGTGGTGAAACTACCTTTTTGGTATATTATAAAAATCGGGAGCTGTTACCGTGTTTGGGTAACAGCTCCCGATTTTTATGACGGACGCTTTATTGCGCCTTGATCAGTGGTTTTTTTTGAGCTTTTTTGAGTGCTTTTCAAGGTGTTGCTTTGCTTCCTCACGCGCACTGACCTTGCCGGCAAGATGAATATCACCGGCCTTGATGAGTGCCATCTTGGTAAGATAAGGACCTACCAGCTCGTAGATCAAAACCGCGAACAGGGTAATGCTTTGCACCAGTATCCCCGTGTCGCCTCCAAAGGTAAGCGCTTGGCTTGCCATGCCGAGTGCCACACCTGCCTGGGGCAGGAGCGTGATGCCGAGATACTTGACAATGGTATCGTCACAGTGCGTCAATTTAGCACTGATACGAGCGCCGAAATATTTACCAATGGTACGGAATGCAATATAAGCAATTCCAATGACAACGAAGATCCAGTTGGTAAATACGGAGAGGTTCAACTCAGCTCCGCTGATAACAAAGAAGAGAATGAGAAGAGGTGCTGTCCAGCGGTCGGCTCTTTCCATCAACTCCTCGGAAAAATCGCAGATGTTGCAGAAGATAGTTCCCAGCATCATGCAGGCAAGGAGAGAGGAAAAGGCGATGTGCACACCGAAAAAGTCAAACTTAAGAGAGGAGATCGCCACGGTGAGCATAACGAAGGTGACCGAAACTGCCATACGCTTGGAGCGAGAATGGAAAAATCTTTCGCAAAGTGTGAAAAGAAGCCCCATGAGCGCGCCGAGCGCGATGGAAAGAACGACCTCGATGATGGGGTTGACGATCATCGAAACGGGGTCGACTGTGCCTGTGTTGATGGCACCTGCGATGCCGAAGGAGACGGCGAAGACCACAAGACCTACCGCGTCGTCAAGAGCAACGACGGGGAGCAGGATGTCGGTTACTTTTCCTTTTGCCTTGTACTGACGAACGACCATCAGGGTCGCCGCAGGAGCAGTCGCGGTTGCAACGGCACCGAGAATAAGTGCGGCGGGGAGCGGAAGCATTCCCTCGGGCAAGAGGAAGGAGAGAGCTATGAGCGCAGCGTCTACCACGATGGTGGTAAAGATCGCTTGAAAGATACCGATGACGGTTGCTTTTTTACCAATGCTCTTGAGTTGTGCAAGTCTGAATTCGTTGCCGATCGCAAAGGCGATAAAGCCAAGGGCAAGATCGCAGAGCATGGAATACTTTTCTGGTGAATTGTCCGTGTGATTAAATCCAAAGCCAAGCTGTCCCAAAAGGAAGGGACCGATGAGCACGCCTGCAACGAGATAAGCTGTAACTGCGGGAAGCTCCACTTTTTTTGCCAAACGGGAAAGGAGGAGCCCCGAGAGGAGTGCGATGGAAAGTGTCAAAAAAATAGTGGCGGTTGAGTTCACGTCAAATCATCTTCTTTCTGTCGTAGTCGTTTATTTTACAAATTCGCTATATATCGCATTGAGTGCTTTTTCAAGATCGTGCTCCTCAACACCGATGATGATGTTCAATTCGCTGGAGCCTTGGTCGATCATGCGAATGTTGATGCCTGCTCCTGAAATCGCTGCAAAAACACGCGCAGCGGTTCCCTTTGCTTTGACCATGCCGCGACCTACCACGGCAAGGAGCGCCAAACCGTCCTCGACCAAAAGGCTGTCAGGGCGTACGCGCTTGGTAATAGAGGAGAGAACGCGTTCCCGTTTCATTTCATCCTTGATCGTGGCCGTGGAAACGATCACAGTCATAGTATCAACGCCGGAGGGGAGATGCTCGAAGGAGATATCGTTGTCCTCAAGCACGTCAAGCACACGGCGACCAAAGCCCACCTCGGAGTTCATCATATCCTTTTCAATGCTGATGACCGAGAAGCCGCGTTTGCCTGCAATTCCGGTAATAACGACGTTGGAATCGTATTCGGAGGTGCCGGAAACGATCATGGTACCGGGGGCTTCGGGCTCGTTCGTGTTGCGGATATTGATCGGGATCCCGGCATAGCGCACGGGGAAGATCGCATCCTCATGAAGCACGGAGGCACCCATGTAAGAAAGCTCGCGCAATTCGCGGTAGGTGATCGTTTTGATGGGGCGAGGATCGTTTACAATGCGGGGATCAGCCATAAGACAGCCGGACACGTCGGTCCAGTTTTCATATAATTCTGCATCTGCGGCGCGCGCAACGATAGAGCCTGTGATATCCGAACCGCCGCGGCTGAAGGTTTTGATGGTCCCGTTGGGCATCACGCCGTAAAAGCCGGGGATAACGGCGTATTGATGGCGGGAAAGTTCGCTTCTGAGGACCTCGTTGGTCTTTTCGTCATCGTAGGTTCCGTTTTCACGGAAGAAGACAACACTTTCGGCATCGATAAAATCAAAGCCGAGATATTTTGCAAGGATCAGGGAGTTAAGATATTCTCCGCGGCTTGCGGCAAAATCCTGTCCCGAACGGTGAAGGATCGCATTGCGGATATATTCCAATTCACCCGAAATATCGAAATTAATACCGAGATCGCGGATGATACTATTATACCTTTCGGCAATTTTTTGATAGTGCTCGGTAATATCCTTACCGTCACGTACCATTTCAAAGCAACGGTAAAGCATATCCGTAACCTTAATATCTTCCTTGCATCTTTTTCCGGGAGCGGAGGCGACGACGAAGCGGCGGTCGGGATCTGCCTTTACGATTGCGGCGACGCGGCGAAAATGCTCGGCATCTGCCAAGGACGAGCCACCGAATTTTGCAACTTTAATACCCATGATAATAAATCCTTTCGTATCCCTCTGGGGGAGTGAAGTCGTGGTATAAAACCGTTACTATATATTATACGAAATAAAAAGAATTTTGTCAAGCGCAAAAACTACACAAAGGGAGGCATTGGAAAGCTCTTTAAATGTGGATAACGCATAAGGAAAAAGGAGTTTTTTCTTTTTATTGACAGTGTCGAGGTTTTGTGATAAAATGAACGTAAGATCTAAAGTGGGGGTATCGGTATGGAAAACGGTAAAATTTGTGTAGCGACCTACAATATCTGGCACGGGGGGCGCGTTTTGCAGGACGTGGGGATCATCGGACGGGAGCTCTCAAGCCTTGGGGCAGATCTTGTGGGGCTTCAGGAGGTGGATGAAAAGACGGAACGCGTTGGCGGCTTGGATACGCTGCGTCTGATTGCAGAAGGGGGCGGATATGAGTACTATGCATTTGCGCGTGCCATGGACTATAGTGGCGGTGCTTACGGAAATGCAATACTTTCTCGCTATCCCATCCTTTCGTTTGAGACGGTTCCGCTTTTTGCACAGGGCGTAGAGCCGCGCTCCGTTGGACATGCGGTAGTTGAGATCGACGGAGTAGCCATCGATTTTTTTAACACGCATCTGTCTGTGGAAAAAAGAGACGTTCGTTTGAGGCAGCTTGTACAATTGAATGAGCTTGTCTCTCACTTTCAAAACGTCATCCTTACGGGTGATTTTAATACAGAAGAAATGCAGGATCTCTCGCTTCTTTCCACACTGAGGTCGGTCAATCCCCGTGTGTATTCAAGCTATTATCCCGGGAATATTGCCATCGATCATATCTTTTTTTCAAGCGCCTTTACTCCGATTGACGTTAAAATGCCCATGCTTCCGCATTCGGATCACTATCCCATTACCGCACGCTTTTCGTTTTGAGGGAAAGGCGTGAGAGGAAGAGAGTATGTGTCGGAAAAGCATGAAAATGTGTAAAAAACACTTGACAAATAAATACGCGGGTGATATAATTGACGTATATTTGAAAAAGCAAGTGTCCTTTGCGCATAAAAAGACGATGACCGAAACCAAGTAGATTTCTCCTACGCTTGCAGAGAGCTGTCGGACGGTGTAAGACAGCAGCCGGGGGATCTCGAATACAGTTCGTGAGTTCCGCACCGAGGAGTATCCAAGGCTGCGGCGGGGGTGCCCGTTACAGCTTTTTGGAGGGGCCGCACCGTAAGGCGCGGCAACAGAGGTGGTACCGCGATGTTTATTTTCGTCCTCTGCGACAAAACGCAGAGGACGATTTTTGTTTTTATCGGTCCAAAAGGAGAAGTACAATGACCATTATCGACCTGCTTAACCAAAATGCGTCTCTTTATGGAGACGAGACGGCGCTCGTAGAGATCAATCCTTGCTTCGAGCCGGAAAGCCGCATCACCTGGAAGGATTATTCCTTGATGCAGCCCGAACCGGGAAAGCCTTTTCGCAGAACGCTTTCCTGGCGAGAGTTTAACGACAAAGCGAATCGCTTTGCCAATCTCCTCCTAACGCGCGGATGTCGAAGAGGGGACAAGGTTGCGATCCTTTTGATGAATTCTATCGAATGGCTTCCCATTTATTTCGGTGTACTTAAGGCAGGGGCGATCGTGGTTCCGCTGAATTACCGTTACGTTGCGGATGAGATCAAATATTGTCTTGAAAAGGCGGATTGCGGATCTTTGGTGTTTGGCCCCGAATTTGTCGGACGTATGGAGCAGATCTGCGACAGGCTTCCCGATATCAAGCATATGTTTTACGTAGGGGAGGATTGCCCTTATTTTGCGGACAGCTATGATAAGATGATCACCTACTGTACAACGGAGGAGCCCTCGATCACCATCAATGAAGAGGACGATGCGGCGATCTACTTCTCCTCAGGCACTACAGGATTTCCCAAGGCGATCCTACACGCGCATCGCAGCCTGATCCATTCGGCGCGTGTGGAGCAAAAGCATCACGCACAGACGCACGACGACGTATTCCTTTGTATTCCGCCTCTGTATCACACAGGTGCCAAGATGCACTGGTTTGGCTCTCTGATGAGCGGAAGCCGTGCGGTGCTTTTAAAGGGTACAAAGCCCGAATGGATCTTTCGTGCTGTCTCCGATGAGCATTGTTCTATCGTATGGTTGCTTGTTCCGTGGGCACAGGATATTCTTGACGCGATCGACAGGGGCGACCTTAAGCTTGATGAGTATGAGCTGGATACGTGGAGATTGATGCACATTGGAGCACAGCCTGTCCCGCCCTCGCTTATTCGCCGCTGGCTCAAGGTGTTTCCCAAGCATCAGTACGACACCAACTACGGGCTTTCGGAGTCGATCGGTCCCGGTTGTGTCCATCTCGGCGTTGAAAACGTACACAAGGTGGGTGCTATAGGACGTGCGGGCTACGGATGGCAGGTCGCGATCGTGGATGAGCGCGGCAATACGGTTCCGCACGGCGAGGTTGGGGAGCTTTGCGTCAAGGGCCCCGGTGTTATGAAATGCTACTACAAGGACAAAAAGGCGACGGACGAGATCTTGCACGGTGAATGGCTCTCGACAGGAGACATGGCAATGGAGGATGAAGACGGCTTTATCTTTCTTGTTGACCGCAAAAAGGACGTCATTATCACGGGAGGAGAAAATCTCTATCCCGTACAAATTGAGGATTTTATCCGTAAGCACGATGCCGTAAAGGACGTGGCTGTAATCGGTCTTCCCGACCCGAGGCTTGGCGAGATCGCCGCGGCGATCGTCGAGGTCAAGGAGGGAGCAACGCTTACCGAGGAGGAGCTGGAGCGCTTCTGCGCGCCGCTTCCGAGATACAAGCGCCCGCGCCGCATTATTTTCGCGTCTGTTCCGCGCAATCCCACGGGAAAGATCGAAAAGCCGAAGCTGCGCCGCATTTATTGCGGAGAGAGCCTTGTTGCTCAGCAGGTAGAAGTGAAATAAGAAAGGTTTAGATACGTCAATGAAAAAATTATTACTTGGAAATGCCGCCGTGGCGCAAGGTGCCTACGAGGCGGGCGTACATCTGGTATCCTCTTATCCGGGAACTCCCAGCACCGAAATTACCGAGTGCATGGCGACCTATCCCGCGGATGAGGTGTTTGTGGAATGGGCTCCTAACGAAAAGGTTGCCGCAGAGGTTGCCATCGGTGCTGCGATTGCCGGCGGCAGAGCGATGACCTGCTGTAAGCACGTCGGGCTTAACGTGATGGCAGACCCTCTTTTTACCGACAGCTATATCGGTGTCACCGGGGGAGCAGTATTTTGCGTTGCGGATGACCCCGGAATGCATTCTTCGCAAAACGAGCAGGATTCCCGTCACTATGCAAGGGCTGCCAAGATCATGATGCTTGAGCCCTCCGATTCTGCCGAGTGTCATGCATTTACCAAAGCGGCGTTTGATCTTTCCGAACGCTTTGATACTCCTGTGCTCGTTCGCCTTTCTACCCGCGTTTCCCATTCGCAAAGTCTGGTTGAGGTCGGAGAGAGGGAAGCACATCCCGTGAAAGACTATGAAAAGAACATCCCCAAGCACGTGATGATGCCCGCAATGGCGATCAAGCGTCACGTTGTTGTGGAGGAGCGTACCAAGAAGATCGCGGCGTATGCCGCTGATTGTCCCTTTAATACCGTGGAGGACAACGGAAGCGAGATCGGTGTGATCACCTCCGGCATCTCTTACCAGTATGCGAAGGAGGCATTGGGAGATCGCGTTAATTATTGTAAGCTCGGTATCGTATGGCCCCTTTCCGAGGAACTTTTGCGTTCCTTTGCCGCAAAGTGCAAAAAGCTTTACGTGATCGAGGAATTGGACCCCTTTATTGAGGACAGCTGCCGTGCGCTTGGCATTGACGTGATCGGCAAGGAGCTGTTTACTCTGCTTGGCGAGTACACTCCCGCGATGATCGCGCGTGCGGTGTTGGGAGAAGAAGCACCTGAAAGCTTAACGCCTACAGATACACTCCCCGCGCGTCCTCCCGTGATGTGTGCGGGATGTCCTCACAGAGGAACGTTTTACGTTCTTAAAAAGCTTGGTCTTACCGTTTCGGGGGATATTGGCTGTTATACGCTGGGTGCGGTAGCGCCCCTTGCATCGGTCGATACTACCATTTGTATGGGCGCATCGGTCAGCGCGGCACACGGAATGGCAAAGGTCAAGGGAAATGATTTTGCGCACAAGCTGGTATCCGTGATCGGAGACTCCACCTTTATGCATTCCGGTATTACAGGTCTTGCGGATATTGTTTATAACAAAGGGATCAATACGGTGATCATCCTCGATAACTCCATTACGGGTATGACGGGACACCAGGAAAATCCCACTACAGGCAAAACGATTCGCGGCGAAGCGACGCGTCAGGTGGATTTGATCAAGCTTTGCGCGGGACTTGGAATCGAGCACGTTACGGTAGCAGATCCTTTTGACGTAAAGAATTTTGAAAAGGTCGTGAAGGAAGAAACCGCGCGTGATGACGTTTCGGTTATCATTGCACAGCGTCCCTGCGCGCTTCTTAAGAGCGTGAAGTATACAGGACATTGCGAAATTGGTGAAAAATGCCGCAAGTGTAAGCTTTGTATGAAGCTCGGTTGCCCTGCAATCAGCCTTGACGGTGAGACGGGAAGTGTTCGTATTGATCCCACCCAGTGCAACGGATGCGGTCTTTGCGTTGGAGTTTGTCCCTTCGGCGCGATTGAAAAGAAGGAGGGAAACTGATATGAGCGCAAAAACAACCAATATTATGATCGTAGGTGTCGGCGGTCAGGGAACGCTTCTTGCCAGCCGCATTCTCGGAAACGCGGTGATTCGCCAAGGACACGACGTAAAGGTCTCGGAGGTTCACGGAATGAGTCAGCGCGGAGGAAGCGTTGTAACCTACGTAAAATACGGCGAAGCGGTATACTCTCCTATCATTGATAAGGGAGAGGCGGATATCATTCTTGCCTTTGAGCTCCTGGAGGCTTACCGTGCCCTTCCTTACTTGAAGAAGGGGGGAAAGATGATCGTGAATGCACAGCGGATCAATCCCATGCCCGTCATTACGGGCGCTATGGAATATCCCGAGCAAATTGCCGAAAAGCTTGGGGCGTTGGTCGATCTGACGTCACTTGACGCTTTGACGCTTGCACGGGAAGCAGGAAATATTAAGGCGGTTAACGTCGTTTTGATCGGCGTGATGGCGAAAAATACCGAGATCCCTTATGAGGAATGGGTGGAAACGATCAAGGCAACCGTGCCCCCGAAATTCCTTGAGGTCAATCTCAAAGCCTTTGATCTTGGATATCATCTTTGATTTTTATTAAGACAAATAATGTGGAAAGGGTGAAAAAAATGAGTTATTTGAACAAGGCCATGGAATGCATGCCTCGCGAAGAGCTGAAGAAGCTTCAAAGCGAACGTCTTGTGGAAACGGTTCGCCGTTCCTATGAAAACGTGGAATGCTTCCGTAACCGCATGAAAGAGCTGGGCTTGACCCCGGATGATATTCACGGGATCGAGGATCTTTCCCGACTTCCGTTTTCTTATAAGAAGGATCTGCGTGATTATTATCCCTACGGACTTTTTGCGGTTCCTATGAAGGACGTTGTTCGTGTTCATGCATCCTCCGGTACCACGGGAAAGAGAATCGTTGTCGGATATACGCAAAATGACATTGAAATGTGGGACGAATGCGTGGCGAGAATGCTCTCCGCTCTTGGGGTGACGAGTGACGATATTGTCCAGGTCGCTTTCGGTTACGGGCTCTTTACCGGTGGCTTTGGACTCCACGGCGGTGCTGCAAAGCTTGGTGCTACGGTGATCCCCATCTCCTCGGGAAATACTGCCAACCAGATACAAACGATGGTTGATTTTGGTGCTACGGTGCTTTGCTGCACTCCCTCTTATGCAATGTATATGGGCGAAGAGGTTGAAAGAATGGGCGTGAAGGATCAGCTTAAGCTTCGTGTGGGTATTTTCGGAGCGGAGCCCTGGTCGGAAAATATGCGTCAGCAGATCGAGGAAAAGCTCGGCATCCGCGCATTTGATATCTACGGACTTTCCGAGGTGCTTGGCCCTGGTGTTTCCTGCGAATGTGCCGAGCAGGCGGGAATGCACGTTTGGGAGGATCATTTCGCCGTAGAGATCATAGATCCCGAGACCGAGGAGGTGCTTCCCGCAGGAACTCCCGGTGAATTGGTATTTACCTCTCTTACCAAGGAGGCGTTCCCTGTGATCCGCTACCGTACACGCGATATTTGTGTGTTGAATGAGGAGCCCTGTAAGTGCGGACGCACTCACATCCGTATGGCAAAGCCCGACGGCCGAACCGATGATATGCTCATCATTCGCGGTGTTAACGTTTTCCCGTCGCAGATCGAAGAGGTGCTCCTTAAGGTCAGCGGTAATCAAATCACACCCAACTATCAGATCGTTGTGGACCGTGTCAACAACACAGACACCTTTGATATCAACGTAGAAATGAGCGAAGCCTTCTTCTCCGACAATATCAAGAAGATCGAGGCACTGGAAAAGAATATTACCGAGCAGCTTCGCACTATGCTTGGTATCAGTGCAAAGGTACATCTTGTCAATCCCAAGTCGATCGTTCGCAGCGAAGGAAAAGCAAAGCGCGTGATCGATAACCGCAAGGGAAAAATCTGAAAAGGAGCAAACAGATATGATTACAAAGCAGCTTTCCGTTTTTTTGGAAAATAAAAAAGGACGTATTTGTGCAGCGGCAGACGTTTTGGCAAGAAACAACGTCAATATTCGCGCACTGTCGCTTGCCGATACCTCTGAGTTTGGTATCCTTCGCTTGATCGTGGATAAACCGGAGGAAGGAAAACGAGTTCTCAATGATGAGGGGATCGTTGTTCGCGTAACAAACGTGCTTTCCCTGACCATGGATGATACCCCCGGCGGAACACTTGGGGTTTTGCAGGTGCTTGCAGAAAGCGGTATCAGCGTGGAATATATGTATGCTTACGTGGGGAAGACTACCGGAAAGGCGTTTATGATCATTCAGGCAGAGGAATTGGATGCGGCAGAAGAGATCCTTCGCCGTCACGACTTTAAGGAAGCGGATATGTCGGAGATCTGATCTGCCAATTGGGAGGTCGCGAAATGGAACAAACAAAGATAAGCGAAGGAAGAAGAATGTCGGAATCCTTTGCAGAATTCGTACAAATTTTACGTCAAGAGAACGTCAACGGTGCAGGTAGACTTTTTGGCGGACATTTAATGGGATGGATGGATGAGATCGCGGCGGTCAGCGCTCGCAGATATGCCAAGGGACCCGTTACAACAGCGTGTGTGGAAGATTTGAGGTTTTTGCGTCCCGCGTTTTCCAACGAGACGTTGGTGATCCACGGAAGAGTGGTGAGGACCGGGCGTACGTCGATGGAGGTCCTGGTGGAGGCTTTTGTCGAACGCTTTGACGGAAGTCGTGATTCGATTGCGGATGCGCACTTCGTTCTTGTGGCGCTTGACGATAGCGAAAAGGGAAAGCGTGAGATCCCGCCCGTGATTCCGGAAACCCCCGAGGAAAAAGTGCTTTTTGATGCTGCTTTACAGCGGTATGCTTCCAAAAAAAACTAAAAATCTCTTGTTAAAAAAACGTACAATTTGCAATAAAATGCGAATTGTACGTTTTTTTGTTTGCTAAAATCATTTTACAATTAAATAATAAAACTAATTATTGTTATAAAAATAAAAAAGTGGGTGAGCCAAATACGATTTCGCATTCGACTCACCCACATGGATTTGCGATATGGAGTTACCTTTTGCTTTTGGACGCCAGATAGTCGTCATAAGCGGCCTCGGCAATTCCTGCGCGAATGATCTTTTTCGAGGAGTTCCTTTGGAACGGTTCTTTTCTTAACACGTAGTCGGTGATACGCTTGTGTGATGGCAGGCGCGAGTTGAGGTCGGAAATTGCGCGCTTTATTTCAAAATCAAGCTGGCTTTTTGCAAAATTTTTTCCGTAGGTCTCCTCGATCTCGCGGTATGATGGATGAATGATGGCAACTACGCTATAGGTGTGGGTTTCTTCGCTGGGGTATCCAACCACCAACACCTCCTTGATATACGGAGCAGCTGTCAGTAGCTCCTCCAGTTCCTCGGGGTAGACGTTTTTTCCACCGATGCCCGGGATGATGTTTTTCTTTCTTCCCGTGACGTAAAGGAAGCCGTTTTTATCAATGTAGCCGAGATCTCCCGTATAGAACCAGCCACCGCGAATCGCTTTTTGGGTAAGCTCGGGTTGATCGTAGTAGCCAAGCATCAGGTTTTTTCCTTTAAAGCGGATCTCACCCGTGCCGTCGGGTTGAACGTCGTAAATGTCAAGTAAGGTATTGGGGAGTGCCAAGCCTACCGAGGCATCGCGGAAGGAGTTGTCGCGGTTGATCGCCGCCAGCGGAGTACATTCGGTAAGCGCGTAGCCGTGCAGCACGTGAATGCCGAGATCTCGGAAGCCGTGAAGAACTTCGGGATTGACCGCATAGCCCGCCGTGATGATCATGCGCAGATTACCGCCGAATATACGCAGTACCTTTGAAAGCATGCGGCGCTTTAAGGCCGTGCGGGAGGCATCGTTACGCGGGGCGTTGGAAATTTTGATCAAACGGCGCACCTTTACGGCTTCGCCGCGCTTTTCAAACGCTTCCCACAGCTTTTCGTAGAGCGTTTCCACCAAAAGGGGCACGGACAAAAAGACGGTTGGCTGTGTTTCACGCATGCTTCTTGCAATGTGTCGGATCCCCTCCGCAAAAACAACAGTGGCGCCGCGATACATAGGACAGAGGAAGCCGCAGGTGCATTCGTAGGCGTGATGCAGGGGAAGGACGGATAGAAAACGGTCGTTTCCCGTGATTTTGATCATTTTGCAAATTTCGGCAAGACCGAAGCAAATATTTTGATGGGAGAGCATGACTCCCTTGGGTTCACCCGTGATTCCGGAGGTGAAAATAAGGACGCGCATTTGATCCTCTTCGATTTCTGCGTCAAGATAGGTACGGTCCCCGCGAAACACACGGTCGCCGCCAAGCTCGATCATAGAAGGAAATTCATCAAAGGAGATGCGCTGAATGCTTTCCGGCAGTGCGGAGAGTTTTTCTTTGCATTCGGTAGAGTGAATCACAACGGTAACGTCGGCGCGTTCTGCGATCATGGCAAGCTGCTCGGGAGATGCATCCTTATCTGCTGGAACAATCACACCC
This sequence comes from Eubacteriales bacterium, assembly GCA_045588715.1. GTDB lineage: Bacteria > Bacillota > Clostridia > Oscillospirales > CAG-272 > UMGS1865. Next base: position 13,537 of record JAZNEQ010000133.1, read on the forward strand.
ACGCCGCACACAACGCAAAGATAAGCGCAGGCCCAGGCGTAGCAGTTTTCACCAACCAACATGATGTGCGCCCCCATAAGTCCGCGTGCGCAAAGCTCGGTTCCCAGTGCCTCTACGTCCTCGCCAAACTTTCGGTAGGTAATATCACGGTATTCTCCGTCTCCCTTTTGACGGAAGAGAATACGGTCGCGGTATTGCTCGACGCTTGCGCGGTAAAGATGGCGTAGATCGGGATATACCTCGGAGGGGTAGTTTTTTTGGTCTTTCATAAAGTATCCGCCTTTCGTTTCGTTTTGGCGTTTGCGGTTTTTAAAACCGCGTATACAAGATCATTATACCATGTGCTCACCAAAAATGCAATACGTTTGCTAAAAAAACAGTGATCCAACGGAAAAGAAATGTGCTCATACGCGGAAGGGGAGCTCCGCGTATGAGCCTGCTTTATCCTCGGTCTATGGTAATGACAGTGAAAAAGTTGGGATCGATCCGAGAAATTTCGGAGCTGACACGGTCACGAAGCTCACGCTCAGTCATTTTGATTTCAAACGGCACACGCACGTCGAATATAAGATTGCAGTGAGTGTCTCCTTCAACAAAACGAAAATCGTGAATGTCAAGCGAAGGATCGATTTTCCTTACTGCCGCAAGTGCCTTTTCGCGCAGCTCGTTGGTACGCTTGTCATCGGTGACAATAGGGTCCATGTGAATAGAAGCTTCGATTCCGCCCTCGCGCAATTCTCTTTCAATATTATCAATTATGTCGTGGCTTTTGAAAATATCAACCTTGCCGTCTACCTCGATGTGAAGTGCCGCGATGATGTGCCCGGGGCCGTAATTGTGAACGGTCAGATCGTGGATCCCAAGCGCGTCCGGATAGCGAGCCACTGTGGAATTGATCTGCTTGATGATCTCGTCCGATGGCGCTTCTCCCAAAATGGAGTTTTTGCTCTCGTTAAGGATTTTAAGTCCCGAAATGAAGATCAGAACGGAGACGAGTGCGCCCATGTAGGCATCGAGATTGAAAGGAAATTGAGGGAAGAAGAGGAGGACAAGCGTTGCCAAAAGTACAGCGCCCGTAGAGATACAGTCGGAGAGACTGTCGGCGGCGGTTGCGCGCATGACGGAGGAATCGATCCGTCGATCCAGTTTTTTGTTGAAAAGCGCAAACCAAAGCTTTGCTCCGATAGAGGCGGCAAGCACAGCGGCAGAAATAAAGCTTGCCTCGGGCGGAACAGGCGAAAATATTTTTGCCACCGATTCACGCAATAGATCCGCGCCGATGAAAAGAATGAAGATGGATACCACGAGCGAGGCAATATATTCAATGCGTGCGTGCCCAAAGGGATGCTCGCGGTCGGCAGGACGCGCGCTGATACGGAAGGAGATCAGAGAAATGATCTGTGATCCGGCATCCGTAAGACTGTTCATTGCATCCGAAACGATAGAGATCGACCCGAACAGGGTACCTACCGTGAATTTTCCAACGAAGAGGAGAAGGTTAAGCACGATTCCGGTAATCGATGCAAGCGTACCGTAAGCGGCACGAACTCGGGGGGAGGAGTGGTCGTTGCGATTTTTAATAAAGCAACGCGTGAGAAGCTCTGTCATAAAAGATCCTTTCCAAATTTATTGAAGTGAGTTATACCGACCGTTCTTTCTTTTTGTGATCGGTGATATTATTCAGCCATATGCCACGTTTTACAAGAAGGACGCCGATGGTAAGCTTTAAAAGCTCGGTGCACTGTGCCAGGATATAAACCGTAACAGGTGGCAGAGAGGTCATTGTGATCAAAAGGAGAGCCGTGGGAATATTAACGCCCCAAACGTATCCGCAGTCGAAAAAGAAGGTCAAAACCGTTTTTCCTCCCGAGCGCAGGGTGTAGTAGGAACTGTTGAGAATGGCATTGAAGGGAGCATAGCATCCAACCACAAGAATAAATCCCGTGGCGAGTGAACGTACCTCTGCGGTTGTGTTATAAGCCAAGGGGAAGAATGCAGACAGGGAAACGATAAGGATCCCCACGCACAATCCCATAAAGCCGGCAAACGCGATCATTTGAGGGGCCTCTTGTTTTGCCCGCTCGCTCTCTCCCGCACCAAGTCTGTGCCCCAGCAGAATAGAGATCGCGGTGCCGATGGAGAGATAGACTACTGCGAATGTGTTGAAAATCGTGTTGGAAATATTCATTGCAGAAACCACGGCAATGCCGCGCAGAGAATAGCATTGCAACAGCATCGCCTGCCCCATTGCCCAAAAAGTTTCGTTGGCAAGCAGGGGGGCTCCCGTAACCGCAATGCGTCGCATAAGGGCGGCGGGAATGCGAAGGGAACGGTAGGCACCTTTGATAAATTCACAACGGTCACGGTTCAAATGTGTCCAAAGAAGAACGGCGAGACATTCAAAAGCACGGGCGATGACCGTGGCAATTCCCGCTCCTACAACACCAAGGCGTGGGAAGCCGAAAAGTCCGAAGATAAGAAGTGAATTCAATACAAGATTGATTGCGACTCCAAGCAAGCCCGCTTTCATTGGAGGGAGTGTGTTGCCCGTTTCGCGAAGAGTGGAGGCATAAACGTTTGCAAGCGTATAGGGAACAAGCCCGGGAAGAGAAACGGCAAGGTATTCCTTGGCGTAATGCATCGTCAGGGCAAGATCTCCCGTTTCGCTTCCTTCGTGCAGATAAAGGGAGATAAGCGGTTCTCCCAAAAAGGTAAAAGCAACGATCGCCGCGCCGCAGAGAAGGAGGGAGAGGAGGAGCTTAAAGCGAAAGGTATAGCGCAAGCCCGCGGTATCTCCCTTTCCAAAAAACTGCGCTCCGAAAAGCCCTGCGCCCGAAAGAGAACCGAAGATGCAAAGATTGAAGACGAAGAGAAGTTGATTGACGATGGAGACACCGGACATTTGTTCGGTGCCGAGGCTCCCTACCATAACGTTGTCCAGAAGCCCTATGAAATTGGTGATCCCGCTTTGGATGAGGATAGGAATGGTAACGGCAAGGAGTGTGCGGTAAAAGGCGCGGTCTCCGATAATCTTTTTAAAAGGCATGAGTACTCCTTTTCGGAACTTTTTCCGTCAGCTCCAGTATTTTCTGTCCAAACTTCGAAGCTGGATCGCCTCGGCGACGTGTACGTCACGGATCAGCTCTGAGGCGTCAAGATCGGCGATGGTGCGCGCTACGCGTAAAATACGGTCGTGACCGCGGGCGCTAAGACCGAGGTTTTCATACGCGTTTCTGAAAAGTGCATGGGCGCGTTCGTCAAGGATACAATGCTTTTGCACGCCTGCCGCATCCAACAGCGCGTTGCAAAAGACTGCGTCCTTTCCCATGCGCGCTTTTGAAAATTCGCGTGCGCGGCATACGCGCTCGCGGATCACGGCGCTGCTTTCAGCCGGCGTTACATTTCTTGAGGAAAGCTCGTCGTAGGAGAGAGAGGAAAGCTCGATCTGTATATCGATACGGTCCAGAAGCGGACCGCTGATACGCGACATATAGCGCTGTACGTCGGAGGCCTTACACGTGCATTGATGTGTGGGATCCCCAAAATATCCGCAACGGCAGGGATTCATCGCTGCGACCAGCATGAAGGAGGACGGAAAGGTTACTCTGCCGGCGGCACGTGTAATGGTAACCGTGCGGTCCTCAAGCGGCTGACGGAGAGCATCGGTGACGTGCTTGGGAAATTCGGGAAGCTCATCCAAAAAGAGCACCCCGTTGTTTGCCAAGGAAATCTCACCCGGGCGGGGAGAGGAGCCGCCGCCGACAAGACTGACAGGGCTCATGGTATGGTGCGGTGCGCGGAAGGGGCGTGTTGTCAGAAGGGAGGCTTCACGCGAGAGAGTTCCCGCAACGGAATGGATCTTCGTTGTTTCCAGCGCTTCCTCGGGAGATAGGGGGGGAAGGATGGTGGGAAGCCTTTTCGCAAGCATTGATTTTCCTGTGCCGGGAGGACCTATGAGCAAAATATTATGCCCTCCCGCTGCCGCGATCTCCATTGCTCTTTTTGCGAACTTTTGACCGCGTACGTCGGAAAAATCCGAGGTGTAGGGCGGTGTGGCAGGGTCTGCCCCGATTCCTTCGCGGGGAATGGGGGAAAGACGCTCCTCACCGTTGAGATGTTTCACAAGTGAGCGCATATTGGGAACACCGTAAACTGTGATCCCCTCTACCGCCGCGGCTTCTTTTGCATTGTCAAGGGAGGTATAGAACTCGGTAAATCCGCTATCACGTGCGGCGGCGCACATACAAAGGATCCCGCGCACGGCACGAAGCTTTCCGGAAAGGGACAGTTCAGCAACGATGCATTTGTTGCGCATATCCACATCGCGATGAATGATACCGCTTGAATGAAAGATCGCTGCCAGAATAGCGGCATCAAAAGCGGAGCCCTCCTTTTTTCTGTCGGCGGGCGCCAGATTGACTGTGATATAAGTGTAAGGGAAGCGGTAACCGCTATTGGCGCAGGCGGTGCGGACGCGTTCCTTAGCCTCCTTAACGGCAAGGTCGGGAAGTCCCACAAGCTCAAAGCCTTCCAAAGCGTTGTTTTGATTGCATTCTACGATCACGGGGAACCCCTCGATACCGCATAGTCCTGCACTGTAAGTTGCCGAAAACATATTTTTTCCCTCTTTCCAATAATTGCACCTTATATTATACAACCAAGCGGGAGTTTTGTCAACGGAGGAAATCGAAGTTTTACGGGCTGTACGGATCTGCGAAAGCATTCCGATATAATAAAATATTTACAAAGAATGGGGGAAAATCTATTGACTTTTTTTGCTTTTTCATGTATAATCTTGATATATGGATTTTTTATGGAGGAATACTATGAAAAAACTGTTAGCGATCATCCTATCGGTATTGCTGTTGACCGTGCTTGCAGCCTGCTCCACAGAGGACGCAGATCAAGGCAACGGCTTTGACGACTATAAGGATACCTCTGTTGAGGAAACACAATGGACGGATAAAAACAAAAATACCTTTTATTTTGAGGCGGTAGACAGCGAGAGCGTTACCATTACGGGATTTTCTACCGAAAACTCCAATCCTCATGCGGTCAAGCTTCCTGCAACCATGCACGGGAAATACGTGGTTGGTATCTCCAAGGAGGCTTTTGCAAACGCTTCGGAAATAAAGAGCTTTGCTTTCCCTGCCGTTGAGGATTACAAGGGAAAGGTCCCGGCATTTACCATAGCGGAGGGGGCGTTCCGCGGATGCTTCGCTTTGGAGGAGATCAAGCTCCCCGCCTACGTTGTATCTGTGGGCGCAAAGGCGTTTTACGGTTGTGAGAGTGTAAAGACCCTCACGTTTGAAGCCGATTCCAAGCTTACCGTGATCGCGGAGAGCACTTTTCAGGGCTGTGAGTCGCTGACTGCAGTCACGATTCCCGGAAATATCGCAAAGGTTGAAAAGGCTGCCTTCTTTGGTTGTACGTCTCTTGCAACGCTTACCATGGAAGAGGGTGTCAAGGAGTTGGGGGATCAGGCCTTCCAAAACTGCACCGCTCTTGAGACGGTGAACGCACCCGAGAGCCTTGTGACGGTTGGAAAGCATGCGTTCTCCGGATGTAATGCTATCAAAAAGGCGTCTATCCCTACGTGGTTTATCTCTGAGATCGAAAAGGCGGCTTTGGTTGAGGTGACGCTGATCGCGGGTGATTCTATCCCTGCATCCTCGTTCAAAAGCTGCGATGCTTTGACCAAAGTTACCCTGAATACCGAGATCAAGGCGATTGGTGAATATGCGTTTGTAGGTTGCAGATCACTTGCTTCCTTTGCCATTCCCGCGACGATCACCGAAATTGGAAATTCCACGTTTAAAAACTGTTCCTCCCTTGCCTCTATCACTCTTCCCGCAGGGATCACCTCGATCGGGAGTGCTGCGTTCAACGGTTGCGATGCGTTGACCGAGATCACGATCCCCGCCGCTGTTGCAACGATCGGAGACGAAGCGTTTGCATCCTGTGATAAGCTTGCGAAGATCGTTGTGGAGAAGGACAACAAAAACTTCGTTTCCATTGACGGTCACCTTTATAACGCCGAAAAGACCGTGTTGATCCAGTACGCCATTGCGAACGAGGCTGAAACCTACGCGGTTCCCGAAAGTGTTGTTGAGATCAAGTCGGCAGCTTTTGAAAATTGCTTGACTTTGCGCCAATTGATGGTTTTGGATACAGTAACAAAGGTTGGAAAGTCTGCTTTTTCCGGTTGTGCGAATCTTGAGATAGCAATGGTTCCCTTACACGTTGCAATTTCTCTTGACAAGACCTCACTCAAGTTTTTGGGGGTGACAAGCGGTACCGAGATTCCCGCGGCGGCCTTTGCGAATGCCAAACTTCTTGAAACCGTAATGCTCCCCAACACGATCACTACTATTGGAGACGGTGCTTTCAGTGGCTGTGTAAGTCTTGGTGCTTTTTTCCTTCCCACCGCAACCACAAAGATCGGCAATGACGTATTTTACGGGTGCGAGGCAATGACGATCGCGCTTCTCCATGACAACGTTGAAAGCATTGGGGATCGCGCGTTCTACGGTTGTGTTGCATTGGAGTATATCATGCTTCCCAACGCATTGACCGCTATCGGTGATGAAGCGTTCCGCGGTTGTGCTTCGATCTCTAACATGATAATTCCCAATAGTGTTGCCAAGATCGGTGAATTTGCATTTGCCGAATGCTCCTCGATTACAGATTTTTACGTTTTAGATGAGAATGCTGCATATTCTTCTGTGGATTCGAATCTTTATAATAAGGAAGGCTCCGTTCTCATTCAGTATGCAATTGGAAAAGCGGATACGACTACCCCCGCTTTCTCCCAGAATGTTAAGGAAATTGCCGCAAACGCATTCCTCGGTGCAAAGAATTTGACCGAGATCAGCGTTCCTGCCACTGTTAAGGTCATTGGTGACGGCGCATTTGAAGGTTGCGTAAACGTAACCTCTGCCACCGTTCCTGCTTGGGCAATCGGAAAATTTGCAACGGATGCACTTGAGGAGCTTTACATCAATGCGGGAGAAGCAATTGGCGAAGAAGCTTTTGCAAATTGTGAGACCTTGAAAAAGGTTACGCTTTCCAAAACCGTTGCCACTTTGGATAAAACGGCATTTGACGGCTGTATAGCACTCTCTGCGTTTGAAGTGGAAGCAGAAAGCAAAAGCTTTAAGTCGGTAGACGGTGTTTTGTACACAAAGGACGGTACTACGCTTCTTCTTTATCCTGTGGCATTGCCTCAGTACTCCTTTGTAATTCCCGAGGGTGTAACGACGATTGCCGACGGCGCATTTAAAAATGCTAAAAATCTGTTTGCGATCACTCTTTCCAAGGACGTAAAGAGTATTGGAACCGCTGCTTTTGAAGGATGTGCGAGATTGGTCGAGATCCAAAATCTTTCCGAAACGCTCATTATTAAAGCAGGACAGGAGAACGGCGGTATCGCTGCTAACAAGAACGTAAATATTTACAAGACCGGGGACTCCAAGGTTAGCAAAGCCGAAGATTTTATTCTCTTCTCCACGGTTGACAATAACGGATCTGACGTGGTTGTGCTGATGGCCTATATTGGTGATGCTACCGAGGTTACGATTCCCGAAAACGTAACCGAGATTGCAGCCTACGCGTTTACGGGTACAGCTGCTGTTACCTTTAACGTTGGTATGACCGAGGAAGAGTGGAATGCTTTCCCGAAGGCTGACACTTGGGCAGACGGCATTGAAGATTATACCGTCAACTATGCTGCCGCATCTCAAGAAACTCCCGCTGCTTGATTTTTACCGTTTCAACGGTGCAATTGTATAGAGAAAGGGTGTCTCAAATGCAAAAGGCATTTGGGACACCTTTCTTCTATAAAAATAAAACCACCCGTTTTATGAACGGATGGTTTTATTTTTACAGAGTGTTATCAGAGACATCTGACACGCATAATTCCTTCAATGGAGGCAAGATGAGAGAGTGCTGCTTCGGAGGGAACAGAGGATACGTCCAAAACGGTATATGCATTCTCGCCCTTGGATTTGTTGGTCATGTTTTCAATGTTGAGACCTTCGTCTGCAACGACTGCGGTGATCTTATTAAGAATTGCGGGTACGTTGGCATGAAGGACGCAGATACGCGCCTCGGAGGTGCGGGGCATATTCACAGCGGGGAAGTTTACACTGTTTTTGATGTTTCCGTTCTTGAGGTAATCATCCAGTTCCTGAGCAGCCATGACTGCGCAATTGTCCTCAGATTCTTCGGTGGACGCACCGAGGTGAGGAATGGCGACCACACCGTCAACGCCCAAAATCTCTTCGGTGGGGAAGTCGGTAACGTATGCCGAGATCTTACCGTCGGCAAGCGCCACCTTAAGATCCTGTGCATTGACAAGATCGGCACGGGAAAGGTTGATCAGCTTTGCGCCTTTCTTCATTTTTGCCAGAGAAACGGTGCAGATCATGTTTTTGGTATCCTTGGTTGCGGGAACGTGAAGGGTGATATAATCTGCCTTTTCGTAGATATCATCATAGGTTGCGGCACGTACAATACGGCGATCCAGATTCCATGCACCTTCTACGGAGAGATAGGGGTCGCAGCCGATGACGTTCATGCCGAGAGAAAGCGCGGTGTTTGCGATCATACCGCCAATGGCGCCAAGACCAATCACGCCAAGCGTCTTTCCCTTGAGCTCTGTTCCGGCAAACTTGGATTTACCTTTTTCTACCTGCTTTGCAACGTCTTCGGTAAGTGTTTTTGCCCACTCGATACCGCCGATGATATTGCGAGCCGCCAAAAGGAGAGCACATACGGCAAGCTCTTTAACTCCGTTTGCATTTGCGCCGGGCGTATTGAACACAACAATACCTGCATCGGAGCAACGATCGATCGGAATGTTGTTGACGCCTGCTCCTGCTCTGGCGATTGCTTTGAGCGCGGGAGCAAATTCCATGTCGTGCATAGCTGCGGAGCGAACCATGATACCGTCGGGATTTTCAACGGCTTCTCCAACCGTATAGTCGGTACCAAGCTGTGCAAGACCGACTGCGGCGATCTTATTTAAAAGCTGAATGTTCATTGTTAGTTCCTCTTTCTTAGTTCTTGGGATTGTTTTTTGCAAATTCCTTCATAAATTCAACCAGCGTGGCAACGCCCTCGTAAGGCATTGCATTGTAGATCGATGCACGCATACCGCCGACAGAACGGTGCCCCTTAAGGTTTTTAAGTCCCGCCTTGCCTGCCTCGCTTGCAAACTTCTTATCAAGGTCGGCGTCTCCTGTAACGAAGGTAACGTTCATCATCGAACGGCTGTCTTTCTTAACGGGGGCAATATAGTAGTTTTGAGAATCGAGATAATCGTAAAGAAGCTTTGCCTTCTTTTCGTTCATTTCCTTCATTACGTCAAGACCGCCCAAGGAAAGGATCCATTCGTATACGAGCTTTGCCATATAAATGGGGTAGCAAGGGGGAGTGTTGTACATGGAGCCATTTTCTGCCATGGTCTTCCACTCCAGCATGGTGGGCATGGTTTCCTCTGCATAGTTCAAGAGATCTTCACGAACGATGACGAGCGTCATGCCTGCGGGTGCCATATTTTTTTGAGCGCCTGCATAGATCACGCCAAATTTGGAAACGTCAACAGGCTCGGAAATAATGCAAGAAGAAAGGTCTGCAACCAGCGGAATATCGCCGGTGTCGGGGATGTAGGAATATTTGGTTCCGTAAATGGTGTTGTTAAAGCAGATGTGAAGATATGCCGCATCGGGACGGATCATATCGCGGGTAATGGTGGGAACGTGATCGAAGTTATCGTCCTTTGTGGTTGCGATGCACTTGACGTCGTAGCCCATTTTCTGTGCTTCTTTAAAAGCTTTTCCGGAGAACTGTCCGGAAACTGCGTAATCAGCCTTGCCCGTTCTTTTGATAAGATTCATGGGAACGGCAGAGAACTGGGTGGAAGCACCGCCCTGCAGGAAGAGCACCTTGTAATTGTCGGGAATGTTCATCAGCTTACGAAGCATAGCCTCGGCATCATTGATGATCGCTTCATAGTCCGGAGATCGGTGAGACATCTCCATGACGGACATTCCGGATTCGCCGTAACAGACCAGTTCGGATGCTGCTTTTTCAAGTACGGGAAGCGGGAGCATGGAAGGGCCTGCCGAAAAGTTAAAAACTCTGTTCATGATTGTAAAATCCTCCGGGTGTTTTTTGTTTTACCGTTTAGTTTGCTAAAGTAAAACTTATCAATTATTATATTCCTTTTTTATTGCTTTGTCAAGTACTTTATAAAAAAAAGTAGAGTTGATCGTTATGCTTTTAACAATTTTTTATAAGGGGATAAAAAAGCACTTACGAAGCATTTTTTGCTTCATAAGTGCTTTGATTTTTGTTGGATTAGCCAAGCTTTGCCTGGTTGATCTTAATGCCGGGGCCCATCGTGGAAGCGATTACGCAGCTCTTGATATACTGACCCTTTGCAGCAGCGGGCTTTGCCTTGATGATCGCGCCGAGGAGAGCGTCGAAGTTCTCCTTGAGCTTGTCTGCACCGAAGGATGCCTTACCAATGGGGCAGTGGATGATGTTCGTCTTATCAAGACGGTACTCAATTCTACCTGCCTTTGCCTCGGTAACTGCCTTAGCAACGTCGGGAGTAACGGTTCCTGCCTTGGGAGAGGGCATAAGTCCCTTAGGACCGAGCACCTTACCGAGACGACCGATCACAGCCATCATGTCGGGGGAAGCGATAACAACGTCGAACTCAAACCAGTTCTCCTTGGTGATCTTTTCAACGAATTCAGCGCCGCCTGCGTACTCAGCACCCGCATCAAGTGCCTTCTGCACGTTGTCGCCCTTTGCGAATACGAGCACTCTTACCTTCTTACCGGTTCCGTTGGGAAGAACGAGTGCGCCACGAACCTGCTGGTCTGCCTGACGGGAGTCAACGCCCAGACGAACGTGAACCTCGATGGTTTCATCAAACTTTGCCTTAGAGGTTTGGCAAACCAACGCCATAGCCTCGCTCACCTCGTAAGCAGTTGTCTTTTCAATCAGCTTTGTGCTGTCTACATACTTTTTACCGAATTTTGCCATTGTTCGTTACCCCCTTAGTCCTCGACGGTAACGCCCATGGAGCGTGCAGTACCGGCGATCATACTCATTGCTGCTTCAACACTTGCTGCGTTCAGATCGGGCAGCTTTGTTTCAGCGATCTTCTTAACCTGTTCCTTTGTCAGCTTTGCAACCTTGGTCTTGTTAGGAGCTGCGGAGCCGGACTCGATGCCTGCTGCCTTCTTGATGAGGACGGGAGCGGGGGGAGTCTTGGTGATGAAGGTGAAGGAACGGTCAGCGTAAACGGTAATAACAACGGGAATGATCAGACCGATGTCATTCTTGGTTCTTTCGTTGAATTCCTTGGTGAATACGGGAATTGCCACACCGTACTGACCGAGTGCAGGACCAACGGGGGGCTGGGGAGTAGCTTTACCAGCGGGAAGCTGGAGCTTGATATAACCTAAAATCTTCTTTGCCATGATTAAAATACCTCCAAATGTGGTTTTTTACGGAAGAATGATAAAATAAAATTTTCTTCCTCCCACGTGCAACGAAATCGTTGCTGAGCTTTTAAGAATTTGCCGCTTTTACCTCGCCGGCTTGAAGCTCGACGGGCATATCGCGGTTTCCGCGCTTGATCAAAACGGTAACGTTTTTAAGATCGTCGGAAATAGCTTGAACCGTACCGCTGTAGCCCTCGAAGAGACCGCCGATCACGGTAACCGCATCGCCAACCTCAAAGGAAAGCTTGATCTGCTGCACCTGTTCGATCTGAAGTGCGGCAACCTCTTCCTCGGAAAGCGGTGTGGGGCGGGACCCGGGACCTACGAAGCCCGTAACACCCGTGATGTTACGAACGGCGTACCAGGATTCTTCGTTCATGATCATTTTAATATAAATGTAGCAGGGAAAAATTTTGTTTTCCACTACCTTTTCCTTATCACCGTTTTTCTCAACGATGACCTCGGTAGGAATATTGATATCAAAGATCAAATGTCCAAGCCCACGGTTTTCAATGATTTTTTCAAGATTTGCTTTTACTTTGTTTTCGTATCCGGAATAGGTGTGTGCCACGTACCATCTCGGACCTACGTTCATTTCATTGATATCACTCATGTTGCTTAACCCGCAGTGTTAAAAAGTGATTTGAATGCATCCAGGAGCAGATCAAAGAGCTTGAAAAGTCCCATATCCAAAAGACAGATCACAGCTGCAAAGGCAACCAGGACAACAACGACTACAAGCGTGCTCTTTCTGGTCTGCTCAGCAGAGAGCCAGGAGACCTTTTTGAATTCGCTCTTGTAAACGCGCAAGCCCTTTGCGATGTTCGCACGGAACTTGATTGCGAGAACAGCGGCGACGATGAGGATGATCGCGCCTGCTACGATCCAAATGATCGCCGCAATGCTAAGCCCTTCCTCTTTTTTGTCGTTTTTGTCGTTGCTTTCGTTGCTTGAACCGGATTCGGTGGTTGAAACGCTTTCCGATTCGGTAACGTCAGAGGATTCCGACGTCGGTTCGGACGATTGCGCAGCGTCTGCTTTGGTGGATGTTTCGTCTGCAAACACGGGAACTGCAAAGAGGGAAATCATGAGGAGCAGCGCACAAAGAACGCTTGCCCATCTGGTCAACAGGGTTCCTGTTTTCATACTTGTTTGATTCCTTTCTTTCAGAGACTGCACGGTTTACTTCGTTTCCTTGTGCGTTGTGTGCTTGCGGCAGAACTTACAATACTTCATGAGCTCCAGTCTGTCGGGATCATTTTTCTTGTTTTTCTTTGTGTCGTAATTTCTCTGCTTGCACTCAGTGCATGCGAGGGTAATCTTGACTCTTGCGTCATTAGCCATTTAGCGGCACCTCCTATATAAATTTTTTGACACGTAAGTGTCTGTGTACCTCCCTCTGAAAGGGATCGGGCATATCCGCTGTTGCGGTGGCACGATGCACGATGCTTGTGTGCGATTTTGGCGCACAACAAAAAAGCCCTTTGACAGAGGTAGAGCCATTATATCACAGAGTTGTCCTTCTGTCAATAGTTTTTTGAAATTTTATTGCATTTGAAGAAAGATGTTTTTCAAAAAAAGTTTGATTTTTTTCAAAAAAGGTATTGACAAACTCTTTTTGCCGTGATATAATAGCAACGTTGCAAAGGCGGAAACGTTCAACGCATCATTTTCGCTGGTGTGGCTCAATGGCAGAGCAGCTGATTTGTAATCAGCAGGTTGTTGGTTCGACTCCGATCACCAGCTCCATGGGTTCACACAGTGAGCCCAATCCATATGGGGGATTTCCCGAGCGGCCAAAGGGGGCAGACTGTAAATCTGTTGTCGATGACTTCGGTGGTCCGAATCCACCATCCCCCACCAACAAAGCAGGCACCCAACAGGGTGCCTGCTTTGTTGCGTGTTTGGATTGATGAGATGAGGAACAGCATGAGAATTGCCACTTTATCTATCAGGGAGAAGCGGCGGCAAGAATTATAGCTTTTTTAGAGGAAGCAATTGCACGTGTCGCAATTCTCTATACGAGCGCTTTGCGCAAAGTTGTGGTCACGAATCCACTTGTTGCGTTGGGATTGGCGAAGGAGACAGAAAAAACTGTTGAAATATTTTCAAAAGTATGATATACTGAATTTATCAAATTCAATGTTTGAAAAGGAGATACGATATGAAGCAAGTGAAGGTACAACCCTTGACACTCGATGCATTTGCTCCCTTTGGAGAATTTTATGATATGGTAAATCCCGACGGATATCCTCTTTGCGGAGCGATTCACAAGTTTTATCCCGACCGCCTTACAACGTCCTGTGCGGGAAGACTTGCGTTTTCGCCTTTGGTGGTTAAAAAGCCGGAATCCATGGTGATTACCCAGCAGGAATACCATACCTCAACGGAGGAACTGATGCTTCCTTTGGATGATGACGTCATCATTCATGTTGCTCCCGCATCGGGCGGTACGGTTGTCACCGAACACGTAAAGGCGTTTCTCGTACCCAAGAATACTCTGGTCAAGCTTAAGACCGCAATTTGGCATCTTGCTCCTCTGCCTGCTGCAAAGGAACAGGCGACTGTGTTGATCATTCTGCCGGAATGTACCTATGCCAATGATTGTCCCGTTGTCGATCTCTCCGCAGACGAGCAGTTTGAGATCGTGAAGTGAATACATAATAAAAGGCACCGAGCAAATCGCAGTTCAAAGCGTTTACTCGGTGCTTTTTTGAGTGCATATAAATTTATTATTTTGAAACCAGTCTTTCCGCATTCCCGTGCATGACAAGCTCTTTGACATCGGCAGGGAGAGAAAGCTGTTCGATCAGCTCTTGGTGCACGTTGTCAAAATAGTCTCTTGCATAAAGGAAACGGTCGGGGAAGCGGCAGATCAAACGGTAGGTATATTCAAGATCGCGGGAAAGGGCACTGTAGCCGGAGCCTGCCGAAATGTCGCAGTAGAGATTTTCGTGCTTTTCGAGAAGCTTTTCCACCATTCCCCCGGGAAGGACGGGACCTTGGGGGGAAACGTTGATCGGAGCTTGGTCATCCCCTGAAATGTGTCCCCAAAAGCCGGCTGCATGCCCGAGAAAGACGGTGTTCTTACAAAGGGACAATAGGTTGTCAAGGTGATCAATGCTGCCGCCGTACCACCAATGCCTTCTCGGATAGTTTTTTGGGGAACGCGTTGCCTCGGGATAGTCAAAATGGAGGGTGACGGGCAGACGTGCCTCGCCGCAGAAGCGGAACAGATCCACAGCGTCGGGATCGTCGTAGAGCATTCGGAATTTAACCTCGCCGCATACCTTGACATCATAGAGATCGATGGCGGAACGTAAGGCGTCGATGGCATCGGGACGGTGGGGGTTGGGCGCATATCCGAGGATGAATCGATCGGGCGCGCGACGCTTGTATTCCAGGCAGAGAGAGAAGGGGATCGGCACGGAATTTTCGCCTCGGAGAACGGGACCCGACATTGCGTACGTGGAATCGGGCGAAAAATCTCCGGGAGGGGTCTCCCAGGAGAGGAGCCAGGTCTTGTCGATATGGTAAGCGTCCATGTTCTTTATAAAGGCATCAAAATCGTGCTTATGCCAATCGGGATGGTTGTGTGCATCGATGATCATATCTTCTTCCTTTCGTCGGTTTGATTGAAAAATAAAAATCTTGTTCCAATTATATCTTATTGCAAGGACAAGGCGGTGTCAAGAGACGATATTGATACAAAACCGACTTTTTTTGCTTTTATTTGGGATTCTTTTGATAAAAAACGAGCACAAAGATACAAAAACAATTCCGGGTACCGGTCAAAAGGTGCCCTTGATCTTATGGCGTCGCAACCAGTCTTTCTGCGTTTTTATACATGACGAGCTCTTTGATGTCGGTGGGGAGAGAAAGCTGTTCGATCAGATCTTGATGTGCGTTGTCAATATAGTCTCTCGCATAGAGGAAACGGTCGGGGAAACGGCAGATCAAGCGATAAGTGTAGTCAAGATCGCGGGAAAGGGCATTGTAGCCCGAGCCTGCCGAAATGTCGCAGTAGAGGTTTTCGTGCTTTTCAAGAAGCTTTTCAACCATTCCGCCCGGGAGGACGGGGCCTTTGGGGGAAATATTGGTCGGCGCTTGGTCGTCCCCCGAGATGTGTCCCCAAAAGCCCGCTGCGTGGCCAAGGAAGTTGGTGTTTTTACATAGGGAAAGAAGATTGTCGAGGTGATCGATGCTGCCGCCGTACCACCAATGTCTTCTCGGATAGTTTTTAGGGTAGCGTGTTGCTTCGGGATAATCGAAATGCAACGTAACGGGAAGCCCTGCCTCACCGCAGAAGCGGAAGAGATCCAAAGCGTCGGGATCATCGTAAAGCATACGGAATTTGACCTCGCCGCATACCTTGACATCATAGAGATCGATGGCGGAGCGTAAGGCATCGAGGGCGTCGGGACGGTGGGGGTTGGGGGCATATCCGAGGATGAATCGATCGGGCGCGCGACGCTTGTATTCCAAGCAACGGAAGAATGGAACCGGCACGGAGTTTGCGCTGTCAAGAATCGAACCGCACAAAACGTGGATGGAATCGGGGGAAAAGTCACCGGGAGGTGCTTCCCAGGAGAGGAGCCATGTCTTGTCGATATGGTAAGTGTCCATATTTTTTATAAAGGCATCAAAATCGTGCTTGTGGCAATCGGGATGGTTGTGCGCATCGATGATCATAATCTTTTTCCTTTCGTCGGTTTGATCAAAAAATAAAAATCTTGTTCCAATTATATTTTACTGCAAGAACAAGGCGGTGTCAAGCGACGATATTGATACAAAAGCGGCTTTTTTTGCTATTTTTACCAGTCGATCGTATCCTTAAGCTGACGTGCGCAGAAGCCGCTGTCCGCATAGGAGGTGCCGGGAGGAGACAGCTTACGAAGGATGGTAGCAACTTCAAGTCGACGGTGTCCCGCATGATCCGACCAGTCGGTTTTGGGGAGTCCGCATTTACGCGCGCAGTACAGAATCAGGTGCGTCATCGTGTGAAGTGTATGCCAGGTCGTCATCATAAGTCCGTCGGTGCCGTGATGCACGGCGGTTTCGTAGTGCGCATCGATATTTTCCGGCTTATCCCAAGGGCAACCGAGCACTTCAAAGCCCGCGTTCTTAAAGATCATAGAGGAACGGACGGGGGAGACAAAGGTGTCGTAATGCCAATCTGCAATGATGCTGTCGGGATGAAGGGCAAGCAGCAAGGGGCGCATTTTTTCTTCTACGGGAAGGGCGGCAAGACGTTTTTCTTCGCTCGCGGAGTTGGTATCGTAGGGAACGATCATATCTCCCCAAAGAATTGGGCGACGCCCTTCCTTGACGACGTCGTTTGTCAGATCGTTGAGATAGCGCCGAAGTCCCTCTAAAGGATAATATTCAGAGGAGTACACATATGCCTCGTCACATCCGATATGGAAATAGCTCCCCTCGCCAAAGAGTTCGTAAAGCTCCTCTCGCATTTTGCAAAGAAGCGTGCGTGAAGCGTCGGAGAAAATATCCCAACACCAGCCGTCGGGAGTAAAGAGATATTGGAGGCTTGGATTTTGATCAAGAACGACGTGCTTGCCTGAATCAAGGCGGCAGGCGGAGGCATGTCCCAGATGGTTGATCATGGGGATGGGCTCCATTCCAAGTGCGCGCGCTTCGCGGAGGATGGGCGCGATCTCCTCTTTTGTATATGCATTTTTCCAGGCAAGCTCGGAAAGAGCGTCGTAGCGAAGCATTCCCCAAAATTCCAATATGACGTGCGTATAGGAGAGGACGCCGCAAAGCCTCACCAGTCGGCGCAAAACGGTGAGGGTAGTGTTGGGAAAGACGCAAAGGTGGATCATTCGGCGTGTGACTGTAAAATGCCCATGAATATCACACACGGGTGCACAGTAGGCGCCGGACTTTCCGCTGACCGCACGGATCTGCATAAGAAGGGCTGAAAAGCCGCGAACGAGCGCGTTTTTGTCCACGGCAAGAATAGCGATTCCCGTAGGACGGATCGCAAGGGTATATTCCTCCTTGGGGGAAAGAGGTAAGGGCGCCGCGTCGCCGATGACAATTGCGTTTTTTTTGCCCTCCGTTACAAAAAGTCCCCCTGCGCCGGGGCAAAAACCTTTCCAAAGCTCACAAAGAACATCGGTATCAAGCTCCGCGGGGAACGCAGCTGTGACACACTTATCAAAAAAGTAATATTTTTGGGACATAAAAAACTCCTTTCCTTTTTTTAATTCCACTTCATTATACATTGTAATTTTGTTCCTGTAAAGTCGAAATTTCAAACGGCTGGTGGATTTTTCGTCCTTGACAGGTGAGCGGAATGCTGTTATAATAATAGGGTGAATTGAAAGGAGGTGTGAGGTTTGTTTTTTGAAAATGATGACTTTTCGGTTCATATTTTTTCCGTAGAGCGTTTTACCTGGGCCGGTGCTGTACGCAGCGTGCGTGCCCGTCCCTTTGGGGCGCTTGTGCTTCGCTTG
>JAZNEQ010000134.1:0-10288 GCA_045588715.1 Eubacteriales bacterium
GAGGAGCTGGCACAGATCAAAAAGTTTGTCATCAACCCCGTGGAAGCGAGAGAGGCAAGCCTTGAGATCCCCGAAACGCTTCAAGTAAAGTACGACGTTCCCACCGAGGTGGCAACGCTTGACGGCTTCTTGTCTCTTGACCGAGAGGGACTGGCGGCATTCGTGCGTGACTACGGTCTTGCCATGGACGTGGATGATATCGCGTTTTGTCAGGAATACTTTAAGAGCGAGGACAGAGATCCCACCGTTACCGAGATCCGCATGATCGACACCTACTGGTCGGATCACTGCCGTCATACTACTTTTAACACCACGATCGATAAGGTCTACTTTGAGGATGCGCTTCTTGAAAAGGCGTATAACGAGTATCTGGAAACAAGACAGGCACTTGGCAGAACCAAGCCGCAAAATTTGATGGATATCGGAACCATCGCGGCAAAATACCTCAAAAAGACGGGAAAACTGGATAAGCTTGACGAATCGGAGGAGATCAACGCCTGCACGGTAAAGATGGACGTTGAGATCGACGGCAAAAGAGAGCCCTGGCTGCTCCTTTTCAAAAACGAAACGCACAACCATCCCACCGAGATCGAGCCCTTTGGAGGTGCGGCGACCTGTATCGGCGGTGCGATCCGTGACCCCTTGTCGGGACGCTCCTACGTTTACGCGGCGATGCGCGTGACGGGTGCGGCAGATCCTACGGTTCCCGTATCCGAGACGATCAAGGGCAAGCTTCCCCAGAGAAAGATCGTTCAGACCGCGGCAGCGGGATATTCCTCCTACGGTAACCAGATCGGTCTTGCCACGGGCGTGGTGGATGAATTGTATCATCCCGGCTATGCGGCAAAGAGAATGGAGATCGGTGCGGTGATCGCGGCGGCTCCTGCCGCAAACGTTCGCCGTGAGTGCCCCGTGGATGGCGATATCGTCGTGCTTCTGGGCGGAAGGACCGGACGTGACGGCATTGGAGGCGCGACCGGCTCCTCCAAGGCGCATGATTCTCATTCGGTTGAGACCTGCGGCGCTGAGGTTCAAAAGGGAAATGCGCCTGAGGAAAGAAAACTGCAACGCCTGTTCCGCAATGCGGAGGCATCTCATATGATCAAGAGATGTAACGACTTTGGCGCGGGCGGTGTATCGGTTGCGGTCGGTGAGCTTGCAGACGGATTGGATATCGATCTTAGCGCTGTTCCGAAGAAATACGACGGACTTGACGGTACCGAGCTTGCCATCAGCGAATCCCAGGAGAGAATGGCAGTGGTACTGGAGCCCGGCGACGTAGAGAGATTCCGTGCGCTTGCAGAAAGCGAAAACCTGGAGGCGACCGTTGTGGCTCGTGTGACCGAGGAAAAGAGACTCCGTATGCGTTGGAACGGAAAAGTGATCGCGGATATTTCCCGTGAATTCCTTAACTCCAACGGCGCAGAAAAGCACATTGAGATCGCACCCACACCCGCATCTGATTGGCAGCGCGCCTCCGTTGATGGCTTTGCAGACGGTATGAAGGCGCTTGTTTCGGATCTCAACGTTTGCTCTAAAAGAGGACTTAGTGAACGGTTTGACTCCACTATTGGCGCGGGCACGGTGCTTATGCCCTTTGGCGGTAAGCATCAGCGCACGCCCATTCAGGCGATGGTAAACAAGATCTCGGTAGAACAGAAGCATACCGATTCCTGCTCTTACATGGCATGGGGATACAACCCTTACATTACCGAAAAGAGCCCTTACCACGGTGCATATCTTGCGGTTGTGGAAAGCGTATCCAAGCTGGTGGCAGCAGGCGCTTCCTTTGAAGACGTGTATCTTTCCTTCCAGGAATATTTTGAAAAGCCCATGAAGGATCCCAAGCGTTGGGGCAAGCCCATGGCGGCACTTCTCGGTGCCTTCCGTGCGCAAATGGATCTTGGTGTTGCCGCCATCGGCGGTAAGGACTCCATGAGCGGTTCCTTTGAAAAGCTCGACGTTCCCCCCACGCTCGTTTCCTTTGCGGTCACCACCGGAAAGACAGACGAGGTGATTACGGGCGAATTGAAGACTGCGGGACATAAGCTTGTTCTCATCGCTCCCGAGACCGACGAGAACGGACTTCCCAAGAAGGAGTCTCTCCTTGCTGTGTTCCAAAAGGTTACAAGTCTTATGCGTGCGGGCAAGGTCTACGCGGCGTATACTCCGACCTTCGGCGGTATTGCCGAGGCTGTTTACAAGATGGCGATCGGTAACGGCTTTGGATTTGAATTTGATGCGGCACTCTCCCTTGAGGATCTCTTCTCCTACAAGTACGGGGCATTCCTTTTGGAAACAGAGGGGGCTGACGAGGGTATCCTTATCGGTACCGTAACCGAAAAGCGCGCCTTTACCTATCGTGACGAAAAGCTGTGTGCGTGCGAGCTGGATGCTCTTTATGAGGGCAAGCTGGAGGGTGTATATCCCACTCTTGAGGGCAAAGAAGCGCATGCGCTTGAGACCTTCTCCTACAAGACCGAGGGCCGCGTTGCTCCCCTGGTCAAGGTGGCGCGCCCCAAGGTGCTCATTCCCGTATTCCCCGGCACCAACTGCGAATTTGACAGTGCAAAGGTCATGCGTGATGCGGGAGCCGATGCCGAGATCTTTGTGATCAATAACCTTACGGGTGACGGAATTGCTCGCAGTGTTGAGGGCTTTGCCCAAAAATTGAAGAGCGCTCAAATGGTCTTTGTTCCCGGCGGATTTTCGGGCGGAGACGAGCCTGACGGTTCGGGTAAATTTATTATGGCGTTCTTCCGCAATATGGCGATCCGTGAAGGAGTACACGACCTTCTTAACAACCGCGACGGCTTGATGGCAGGTATTTGTAACGGATTCCAGGCGCTTGTCAAGCTCGGACTTGTTCCTTACGGAAAGATCATCGATACCGATGAAAATTCTCCTACGCTTACCTTTAATACCATCTCCCGCCACCAGTCCAAACTGGTACGTATCCGTATCGCGTCCAATAAGTCTCCTTGGCTTGCGGGCACCGAGGTGGGTGACGTATACACCGTGCCGATCTCTCACGGGGAGGGAAGATTCCTTTGCTCCGAGGAGCTCATCCGTACCTTGGCGGCAAACGGTCAGATCGCAACGCAATACGTTGACCTTGACGGCGTAGCCACCAACGATATTCGCTACAATCCCAACGATTCCGCCTTTGCGATCGAGGGCATTACCTCTCCCGACGGCAGAGTTTTCGGTAAGATGGGACACAGCGAGCGTATCGGTCGCGGGCTTTACAAAAACGTGATCGGCGAGTACGATATGAAAATGTTTGAGTCTGCGGTAAAATATTTCCGCTGATTGGAGTAAAAAATGGCATATTTATCTGATATTGAAATTGCGCAAAGCGCGAAAATGCAGCCCATCACCGAGATCGCCCGGGCGGCAGGCGTGGATGAGAAATATCTGGAGCAGTACGGTAAGTACAAGGCAAAGATAGATTACTCCCTCTTAAAGGAGAGTCAACGCCCCAACGGGAAGCTGGTTTTGGTCACGGCGATCACTCCCACGCCTGCGGGGGAAGGAAAGACTACTACGACCATCGGGCTTGCCGACGGTATGCGCCGTATCGGAAAAAATTGCGCAGTCGCTCTGCGTGAGCCCTCTCTGGGTCCCGTTTTCGGGATCAAGGGAGGCGCTGCCGGCGGCGGATATGCCCAGGTCGTGCCAATGGAAGACATCAATCTTCACTTTACGGGGGATTTTCATGCCATCGGTGCCGCAAACAATCTGCTGGCGGCAATGCTGGATAACCATATCTACCAGGGGAATGCACTTGGGATCGATCCCAGACGTATCACTTGGAAAAGATGTGTTGACATGAACGACCGCCAGCTCCGCTTTGTAACCGACGGTCTTGGCGGACGGGTCAACGGTGTTCCGCGTGAGGACGGATTTGATATCACCGTTGCGTCGGAGATCATGGCGGTGTTCTGTCTGGCTTCTTCTATTTCCGACCTTAAAGAGCGACTTTCCCGCATCGTGGTGGCTTACACCTATGATGAGCGCCCGGTGACGGCGGGGGATCTCGGCGCTGTCGGCGCCATGGCTGCACTCCTCAAGGATGCGCTCAAGCCCAATCTTGTGCAGACCCTGGAGGGAACTCCTGCATTCGTTCACGGCGGTCCCTTTGCGAACATTGCACACGGTTGTAACTCCGTCATCGCCACAAGAATGGCAATGAAGCTCTCGGATTATGCCATTACCGAGGCAGGCTTTGGTGCAGATCTCGGTGCTGAAAAGTTTTTGGATATCAAGTGCCGTGCCGCGGGACTTTCTCCCGATGCGGTGGTGATGGTTGCCACAGTCAGAGCACTCAAGATGCACGGCGGTGTGGCAAAGACCGATTTGGGTGAAGAGAACCTCGAGGCGCTTTCCCGTGGGCTTCCCAATCTGTTGCGTCACGTCTCCAATATCAAAAACGTGTACGGGCTTCCTTGTGTGGTAGCGCTGAACCGTTTCCCCACGGATACAGACGCGGAGATCGCGTGCGTGATGGAGGAATGTAAGAAGCTTGGCGTGAACACCGTGCTCTCCACCGTATGGGCAGAGGGCGGACGCGGTGGTGAGGCGCTGGCACGCGAGGTCGTTCGCCTTTGCGAGGCGCCCAAGAGCTTTGCGTTCTCCTACAAATTGGAGGGGAGCATCGAAGAAAAGATCGAAACCATCGTTAAGCGTGTTTACGGCGGTGCCGGTGTTGCTTTTGCTCCTGCTGCCAAAAAGGAGATCGCACGTCTTGCGTCTCTTGGTTACGATCAGCTTCCCGTCTGTATGGCAAAGACCCAGTACAGCTTTTCGGACGATCCTACGAAATTGGGCGCTCCCGAGGGCTTTACCGTGACTGTGAGAAACGTCAAGGTCAGTGCGGGCGCGGGCTTCGTTGTGGCGTTGACGGGTGATATCATGACCATGCCGGGGCTTCCCAAGGTGCCTGCCGCCAATCGCATCGACGTAGATGAGGACGGCAAAATTTCGGGGCTGTTTTGAGGATCTGATCAATGAAAAAAACAGTTAGATCCCTTGTTTTGTGTTTGCTTTTTTCATTGCTTTTCGGCGTGCTTTGTGCATGTGTTCCTGCAAATGACGGCACGGAGCACGGTACGACGGGCACCGAAGCTCTGACCACCGAGAAGAATGCCGAAGCGACGACGATTTCCCAGATCCAAACCGATCCCGACCCTGAGACAGAGGGGTTGGATCTTGTCAGAATGCGCGTCAGCTACACCGATGGAAACAATGCCGAGCGCTTGGGTGACATTGTGATAAAGCTTTGCCCCGACGTAGCTCCTCTTACGGTCAAAAACTTTAAGAGGCTTGTCAGTGAGGGCTTTTACAACGGCTTGACCTTTCACCGCATCATCTCGGGCTTTATGATCCAAGGGGGCGACCCCAGGGGGAATGGGACGGGCGCGACAGGACCGATCCGTGGCGAATTTGCGGCGAACGGGATCAAAAACGAGCTCTCGCATACAAGGGGTGTTATTTCCATGGCGCGTCTTGGAAACGACTATGATTCCGGCTCCTGTCAATTCTTTATCGTGCACGAAACGAGCGAGCGAAATATCCGCAGCCTTGATGGACTTTATGCCTCCTTCGGCTACGTGATCGAAGGGATCGAGCACGTGGACGGGATCGCCTCCACCGGCACGAATCCTTACACAAATAAACCGATAAAGAGTGTAACGATTGTTTCTGCGGTTCTTGAGGCGGAAGCAGACGGAGAATAAAAAGTTTCAGAAAGAATACGAAAAGCAGCTATGATACAACTTGTCTCAGGGCTGCTTTTTCGTATTGTAAGATTTTTTGTTTTTATCGCTCTATGAAAAAGAGTGTTTGAAATTGTTTTTTAGTTTAAAACCAGAAGATGTTCATTTTTTTGCAAATGGAATTGAAATAAAGGTTCAAAAGTAGTATAATATGGTTAAAAAGCAAGGCTAAATCGGTGAGCCTTAATTTTTAATAACCGTCGGAGGACAGTATGAGTAAACAAAGAAAAATTCTCTTGATTGCGTTGTCGGTCGCGTTGGTTGCCGTGATCGCAATTACTATGCTATTGATTTTAAATCCTTTCAAGGAACCGATACACGTTCACGCGTATTCGGAATGGAAAACGGTGAGAGCTGCGTCATGTAGTGAGGCGGGCGAGAAACAAAGAAGCTGTACCGAATGCGGTGAGACGTGGGCAGAGGCGCTCCCTAAAACGGATCATGCTTATACCTTCCTTGAAGAATGGGAGGAGAACGGCAAATATTACATCGCTTCCAAATGCGAAGTTTGCGCAGGTCTTTCCGAAAAGAGGGAAGGTGTTTTGTTTGACGAAAACGAGCTTCTAAGTCTTTGGGATTGCCCAGCGGATTTTTCCTTTGTCGTTTGCTCCTCCCAAGGGGAGGACTATGTCAGAAATAACGTAGTTGTTGTCGATTCATATTTCAAAAATATCGATTTCAACAAATATCCAGAAGCCCCTGAGAAAATAAAGGTTGAAGCCGTGGGGGAGAACAAATACCGCATATTGTCCGAAACTGCTTATAAATCACATACTACGTATGCGGTACTTTTGTCGGGAGACGTGACCTTCTCCGATTTTGACGCGAGAGTACTCGAATTCCGAATTGGCGGGGAAGAAAAAAACGTTGTCGAATATAACGATGGTCTTGTTTTTTTGAGCAAATTGAAGGAATCGAACCCCGAGGCGTTCCCTTACACGATCAGCTTTGATGATACAACCTCCAAGCACACGTTGAGACTTGCAACAAAAAATGCACTGGATGCTTCCTTGGTCGGAAAAACGATTTGCGTGGGAGAGTGTGAGAGCATTGAAGACATTCAATCGGGAAAGACGGAGGATATCGTCTTTGGCAAAGTGGAAAGCATTCAAAACCAAGGAGATACCACTGTTGCGATTTTGAGCGCCCCTGACTTGAATGACGTGTACAAAGCGCTTGACATCAGTTCGGGCATTGCAACTTCTGTGACAGATGTAGCAATGACATCTGAGGTTGAATATCAGCTTTTGAGTCAATTGGTCAAGAGTGACGGCTTTGCGGAGGCGCTGACCGCTTCCAATATAGCGCTTTCAAATTATGCAAAAGATAACGGGGCAGAGCTTCTGGAGGATCTCTCGGATATCAAGGATCTGATCAAAAAATTTGATGTAAAGCTTGATAAAAAGGCTGAGAAAAAGAATTTTGAAGGCAAGGAAGTTCTATGTATAAATGCTGATTTTCTTATCACATTTTCACATGATGTAGCAATTAAAAAGGAAAGTATAAAGGGATGTATGGATTTTGAGATTGAGCTTTCCTTTCAAACTGAAATTATATTATGGTACGCCAGCGCAAATTATGTTTACGATGAGGGAAGCAGTAAATGGTGGTGGGATGACGTTGCGTATTTGAAATTTGATCTTCTCGTTACGCAGGTAAATCAAACTGGTGTTAATTTTAACCTCAGTCTAAAGCTTGATGAAAAAACACCCGAGTTGGACTACATATGGACGGGGAGTGGTAAGATTCATAAGTATAACTGTATCACCTGCTCCGCGATTCGTAAGAATATTGTAAAAGAGAGTGCATCCGTAAAAACACTTGAGGAAATACAAAAGATTCCCCAATATACAGACTATGAATGTCGGGTATGTAAGCCTTTCACAGTGGATGCCGGTAAATTCGTTTTGAATTTGGATACAAAGACACTGCATTGCGGAGATTGTAATCATGCGAAGAACCTAAAGAAGACGGTTGTTTCTGTCTACGATACGTATCCTTATGGTATGCCGCACGATACTTGCAAAGTGTGTAGACCGCAGGATCGTCAAGGGGATTTTGACGAGTACGTAAAAAACAGCCTTTCAGATACGGGCTGGGACGTTGTGTTTAACAGGATGAAGTCTGCTTTGAATAAGACACTCCCGGAAGGAGGAGCACCAAGCCCGATCAACAACGCCCCCATTCTTAAAATCGACTTTGCTTATATATTCCGTGTTCCGATATATTATGAGTTGAATGTTGATTTCGATTTGAAGGCGAGCCTTGGATTGAGTTTTCGGAAAACCACGGCAAACATATACCATGTCTTCTCGTATCTTGATGAAAATAAAAAATTTGTGCTTGATGCAACATATGAAACTCGTCAATCCAAAGATCAAAACGGAACCCCCGATCTTAATATACAGGGAGAGGCGGAGCTTCGTCTCGGCGTGCAGACGGAGGTTAGATTGTCCTTCGTTGGAATGGAGAAGCATATTTACGTAGGTGTTTTTGCCGAGGCGGGCATTTACGGAAAATTGAACGGTATATTACATCTGGATAAAGGGTATGAAAATTATTATGCCGCTCATGTGGAGGCAGGTGTATATATTGACGCAAGACTTACGTATGCGGTGGAAGGACTTCTTGCGCCCGGCGGGAAGGATATTTATAAAAACGATTTTCCAATCTTTGAATCGGGCGATCGATTGGTATATTATGCATTTGAAGCATATAAGCCCAAAATCAAAATAAGTAATACCAAGCCTTTGATACTTGATGATGCATTGTTAAAAGCTTCTTATTTTGACCTTTCTGCCATGGAAAGTAAAACCGGAAAATTAAGTTGGTCAGGTAATGATCAATACGGAATCAGTGTTCGCTTTGAGGACGAAAAAGGGAATGCGATTACGGACTTGATTGAATTTTCAAATGGGCAAATTATCTTTGTTGGAAATCTTTCTAAGGCTCCCGATCTTGTAATGTATGTTTCCGTTTTTGACAAAAATGTTGCCAAGAACTTGTCGGAATACTTGTTCGATTTCAACCGAGATGGCGAGGCATTTTATATGCCCGAGCTTGAAATTGCGATTTCGTGTTCCGCGCAAAACAATCCTGACGACGATGACAACACGGACGATGACAACATGGACGATGACAATACGGACGATGACAATACAGACGATGATGATACATCCGACAACACGCAGAGTGATCAAGAGACGGAAACCGCAAGCGTAGGCCTTTCCTTTGTTTCCAACGGTGACGGTACTTGTTGTGTAAGCAGTATTGGAATGTGCGAGGATACGGATGTTGTAATTCCCGCTAAATCGCCCGATGGTGACGTTGTGACTGCGATCGGCGATTATGCTTTCCGTGAATGCAGGAATTTGATTTCGATCACGATTCCCACGAGCGTCGAGTGCATTGGCTATGGAGCGTTTTCTGGTTGTGTGAGCCTGACTTCAATCACGATTCCAACGTGTGTGACATCTATCGGGACAGGGGCGTTCTCTGCTTGTGTCAATTTGATTGAAGCAGATAACGGTGTTTATTATGCAGATAAATGGGTGATTGACTGTGATAAAAGTGTGACAAGTGTAATTCTGCGTACGAATACGGTCGGAATTGCCGATGGTGCGTTCTCTTATTGCTCGAATCTTGCGTCAATCACGATTCCCGAGGGGGTGATGTCGATCGGCGATAGTGCGTTTTTTTATTGCAGTAGCCTTATTTCGATTTCAATTCCCGATAATGTGGCGATGATCGGCGCTGGTGCGTTTTCTAATTGTAGAAGTCTGACTTCAATCACGATTCCCGAGGGAGTGATGTCGATCGGAACTCATACGTTTTTTCATTGCAGTAGCCTTATTTCGATTTCAATTCCCGAGGGTGTGACGACGATCGGCGCTAGTGCGTTTGCTTATTGCAACAAACTGAATTCGATCACGATTCCCGAAAGCGTGACATCTATCGGTATTCATGCATTCTCTGGTTGTGGAGGCCTGACAAGTATGATCTTTGAAAACACAGATGGCTGGGTTGTGAATGATTCGAGAATTTTTGCCTCCGATCTTGCCGACCCCACCACAGCGGCAGAGTACTTGCGGCAAACTTACTGTGACTTTTACTGGAATCGAACCATCACAGAGTGACTGCTTGGCAAAAAATACATGATGAAAAAAACAGAGGGGGCTCCAAATGTATTTTGCGTTTGAGTCTCCCTTTGCGATTTTGGTAACCGAAAGCAAACCTGTCTTTCTTATAAAAATCACTATTCTTATACGGACTAAAAAGTTGTTTTTTGGCGAAAAAACATGGCGTGTATCGGTTGACAAATACGCACTTTTATGATATAATCTATATTTAATAGATACCAAAAAAGGAGAAACCGAAATGGCAACCTTTATCAACGAACCTTCTCATACTTTTAACGAATACCTCTTAATTCCCGGATATTCCTCTGCGGAATGCATTCCCGCCAATGTGTCTCTCAAAACTCCCTTGGTGAAATTCCGCAAGGGTGAGAC
>JAZNEQ010000135.1:0-3131 GCA_045588715.1 Eubacteriales bacterium
CCCCAAAAAGCCTCGTTTTACTGAAAATTTTTCGGGTTTACCCGTATTTTTTCACAAGCCATTGACTTTTTGATCAAAGAGAAAAAGCGATTTGAAAAAACCTCCCAAATCGCTTTTTCGTTTTGAAAACAGAATCAACTCTGCATGCGTCAAAAAACGCCTTGCTTTTTACGCGCCCAAATCGATCCACATCGCGGGGCGGACGGCATAGTTACCGTAGCGGACAGAGGTGCCGCTCTCATCGATTCCACCGTTAAAGTCAACATAGGCACCATAAGTCTGAAGGTGACCGGGCGTCCGCAGCCACCACCAGCAGTTGCCACTGCTTCTCCAAGCGCCGTTTGCAACCGCATAATCGGTAGGCATACACTGCCTTTGGCTATCAGCGCTGAAATACGTATTTGCCTCTGTTATGCTCAGCAAAAACACCTTGTCCTGCGTTGCGTTGCCGGGATCCACGTCATATTCCGGATTTTCATCGGCAGATACCGTTACGGTGGGAATCATTGCTTTTTCCTCAGCAGAAAAGGCAGCGTTGAGAAAGTCGTTGTTTAACCACCCACGAAGGGTACAACCTTCCCAAGTCACGTCTTCATAGCTTGTATGGTACTGCTTGCAATCAAGGGCATATTTGCTGACGACAAGCATTTTACTGTCTTTCGCGTCAAGCACAAGCCATTCAATATCTTCCTTGCCGTTGGAGGCATTGTTGTCCTGCTCGTATGCACCAAAGAATACGTACTCTCCAACGTTGGCAGTCTTCAATTGATACTTGTCGTAAATGGAATTGGCTTTATCGGCACTGTCTTTATAACCGTTTAACGCAATGAAAGCTTCGTATGCCTCTACAACATTCCCCGCTTCCATCAGCGCAATCGCTTCGTTGTATTTCCCGTCAAGAATCGCGGTGTTGCATGCGGTGATCTTATTGTCACTATCCTTATATCCGTCAAGCTTTTCAAATGCGGAGAGCGCTTCCTCATATTTCCCCGCTTCCATCAATGCAATTGCCTGATTGTAATTGTTGGTAGGGATAATGACAGTAGGAAGCAAAATAACAAATACCAGAAGCAGGCAGACAACGGGCGTTGCGATCATGGCAATTTTTTTGTTGCGCTTGGCTCTTTTTTCGCGTTCGATTCGCTCTTCCTCTGCTTCTTTTTCTCGCCTGATACGGTCTGCCTCTGCCTTTGCTTTGAGGGCATCTATCGTCACGCGGCATTTTTCAATCAACGCGTCGGAATCTCTCCAGCCGGGAATGGCGGTTAGCAGCTTGATCGCCCTTTCATAGGCGGCAAGTGTATTTTGCGACATCTCCGCGTTTGCATCGGAAAGAATTGCATCCTTGCGCGCAATTTCCGCATTTTCAAGGCACCTTCGGGCAAACTCGGAAGAATCGCGGTGGGTACGAATGGCGTCAAAGAGCTCGGACGCGTGGGTATAATCCTCCATGGTCGCGGCTTGATTCATTGCCGTCAACGCCTCGCCGTACAGCTTTTCCAAGCGCGCATTTTCGTTTCGTGCTTTGATATGCGCGTCATACCCCGTAAGCGTTGCTTTGAGCGTCTCGTCGGCAAAACGAAGCACTCTTTGGTAGTTGTGGTTACGGTCAAACGGCTCGGCGCAGTTTTTTAATTCTTCGCGCGTACGGACGTTCAAATCGATCATCAGCTTGGCAAGATACGCCTCGGCGTTTTCGGGGTCTTGATTTAACACCTGCTCACAAAAATCGTCGGCACGCTCCCACTCACCATCCTCCAAAAACATAAACGTGCGCCTGAGCAGGGGCGCGGTGGAAACACCGCCGCCAACCGCCACCGTCTCAACGGCGCGCTCCTTGATCACCGTTTCCTTAATCACGGTCTCCTTGGGAGCCTCCGTTTTTTGGGCGTATGAGCTCATGATCTTTTTGATCCCACGCACCAGATCCTGCATAAAGCCAAGCTTTGACATATCCTGTGCCTGCAGATGTGAAAATTCCTCGGGCAGATCGTAGGGATCCATATCCCGATAGGCAGGGATCAAGGTTTTTTTCGCACCGTTTTTGATCAAGGTAAGATAGCGTGACCATTCGTTTTTGACCCAAACAGCGTTAAAAAATTCAGGCTTTGTACCAACGACCACCATGATCTTTGAGGAATTGAGCGCCGCGAAAATATAGGGCTCGTACGCGCTTCCGATCTTGTCCTCCAGCGTGATACGGGAAAAGAACACCTTGTAGCCTTCTCCCTTGAGCTGATAGTAAAGCTCTTGCGCCAGTACACTGTCCCGCGTTCTTCTGCCTGCCTCGTCGGTCTCCTTGTAGCAGATAAAGATATCAAAGGGCTCCTCCTGACTGGAAATGGAAATAATGCCCTTTTGGATCTCGCTGATGGTGTGCGCCTCGGCTTCGTAAATGGCGCGTTGCTCCTCGGTGGCGTATTCCAACGCCGATTTATAATTGTCATCGTCGAAAACAGAGGTGTACTGCGCACGGTTGACGGTGGGGATTCGCTGTTTGGTAGCAGGATCCTCGACGTATTCAATGCCAAAGCGGCAAAGCACGAGCGACCAGTATGCCTCGGCATCCTGCCCGTCCTCGGTCAATATCTTTTCGTAGATCGCCGCCGCCTTGTCAAAATCGTTATTGCGTCTGAAATGATTGGCGCGGTCGTAAAGATTGGCGCGCCTGTCATCCTCAAGACGAGGGAGCGTTTGATGCGTACCGCAATACACGCACCTTGTAACGGTAGAGCCTTCGGGAATCTCCAAGGCGCCGCCACACATTTTACATTTGAATACTGCCATGCTGTCTCCTTTGTTTTCGCTCCCATCAACGCCGTGGGAGCATTTTTACCGTGTCTGACTGTATTATAGCACTTTTCGGTATACAATGCAATAACAAATAAAAAAATAGCGCAAAATATGCAAAAACACGAAAGCGTATGGATAACCAAACGGGATTCGAACCAATGAGGTTTTGAGAGGCAAACGATTGGATTAACTGTGTCAAAAAGACTCGCAATATCTTATATCGCCTTTTTTCCTTGTTTCTCCGAACCGTTTGCTCTCTCAAAACTGCTTCGCACCTCTCGGTGAATCAATTTTTGATGAATTTTTGTGGGGCGAGGCGCAGGGAAGTGTGGACTTTT
>JAZNEQ010000136.1:0-1929 GCA_045588715.1 Eubacteriales bacterium
CACACCGTACTCCTGTGGAGGCGGCTGAATTTACCAAAAAAGCAAAAGAGAACGGTTTCGGCGTTATGATCGCGGCGGCGGGAATGGCGGCACATCTTGCCGGGGCGGTTGCGGCACAAACAACACTGCCTGTGATCGGTATTCCCTGTAAGTCTACCAATCTCGACGGCTTGGATGCTCTTCTCGCCACCGTTCAAATGCCTTCCGGCATTCCCGTGGCAACGGTTGCGATCGACGGTGCTGCCAATGCCGCATTGCTTGCTGCCGAAATTTTGGCGCTTTCCGATGAGGCGCTTTCCGATCGGTTGGAGGCAAAGAGGGCTAAGGATTCCGCCGCTGTTCTTGAGAAGGATGCGGAGATCGCAAGGGAATTTAATCATTAATCGCTTTTCCAAGGAGAATTTATATGGGCGGATATTTTGGAGCGGTTTTGAAGGGTGACGCGCTTAGTGACGTATTCTTCGGCACCGACTATCACTGTCACCTCGGCACCAAGCGTGCGGGGCTGGCAGCATACGATAAAGAGATTGGTTTGCAAAGGGAGATTCACAATATTGAGAATACCCCCTTCCGCACACGTTTTGAGCACGTGTTTGAGGAAATGCGCGCCCAGGCGGCGATCGGATGTATCAGTGACGGGGAGCCACAGCCGCTTTTGATCGGCTCGCGGCTTGGAACCTTTGCTACCTGTGCGATCGGACTGATCAACAACCGCGAGGAGCTGATCTCAAATTACCTTTCTGCCAACGGATCGCATTTTAACGCGATGACGGGAGGGGCTGTCAACTCTACTGAGCTGGTTGCCGCGATGATCGCGCAAAAATCTACGTTTGCAGAGGGAATTAAATTTGTACAGGATTCGGTCAAGGGGACTGCTTCGATCCTTCTTCTGACCGATCACGGTACCATTATTGCCGCACGCGATAAGTTTGGGCGCATTCCCATGATCATTGGCAAAAAAGAGGACGGCTACTGCGTGACCTTTGAGTCCTTCGCTTACAAGAAGCTGGGCTATGAGGATTATAAAGAGTTGGGCCCGGGAGAGATCGTTGAAGTCACAGCGGACGGAGTAACACAGCTTGCCCCTCCCGGTAAGGAAATGCGCATTTGCTCTTTTCTTTGGTCTTACTACGGGTATCCCAATTCCACCTACGAAGGGGTAAACGTGGAAATGATGCGCTATCGCAATGGCGAGATCATTGCCAAGCACGATGAAGAGGTTGGAAACAATAAAAACGTTGACTACGTTGGCGGTGTGCCCGACTCCGGAACACCTCATGCGATCGGATACGCCAATGCCTCCGGGATCCCGTTTGCGCGCCCCTACATCAAGTACACGCCTACTTGGTCGCGAAGCTTTATTCCTGCCAATCAGGCAGATCGGAAAAAGGTTGCGAAAATGAAGCAGATCCCCGTGCACGACCTTATCGATGGAAAAAATCTCTTGTTTGTCGATGACTCGATCGTGCGTGGAACACAGCTTAAAGAGACGGTGGATTTCCTTTACCAAAACGGAGCGAAGTCGATCCACATGAGAAGCGCATGTCCTCCGATCATGTATACCTGCAAGTATCTCAATTTCACCAGAGCAACAGGTGAAATGGAATTGCTCGCCCGCAAAACGGTGATGGAGCTGGAGGGCGAAGAGGGATTTGCGCATTTGGATGAATACAGTGATTCGTCTACCGAGCGCGGGGCGCGTCTGCGCGAGAAAATTTGCGAGAACCTTCGCTTTGATTCTTTGGAGTTTCAATCTCTTGAGGGTGTGATCAAGGCGATCGGTATCGACCCCTGCAAGCTTTGCACCTACTGCTGGAGCGGTAAGGAATAATTACAAACACGTTGAAAACGCAAAAAGATAAATAACGAAAGGGAAGTACATACTTATGAACAATTCCAGATCCGAGAGCTACGCTGCGGCGGGCGTTG
>JAZNEQ010000137.1:0-23139 GCA_045588715.1 Eubacteriales bacterium
GGTAGAAATCCATACGGATTTCAATTTTTATGTGTGTTTTTTAGGGGCTGTCTCAAATTGCAAATTTGAGACAGCCCCTCGCACGAAAAAGCCGGACGGTCGGCTTTTTCGTGCCGGGGAATTTGCGGTTTTCGCTCGCAAATCCTAAAAAACGCGATCAAACAATGGGCGAAAATTGCGGTGCCAAGCCGCAAAGCAAAAACCACGGGGGTGTCGACCAAATGCAAAACGCATTTGAGACACCCCCCTCTGCATCTGAATGAATCAGCCCCCTTTTTTTGGTTTTGGTATCACTTTTGCGTTATAGTAGTTCATCACATTTCATTCTTGACAGATCCCCCCTCCTGTGTTAGGATATACTTAACAAAAACAAAAACGAGGTGTAACATGGAATTTTTAGCGGAAATTCTTGAAATTACGATGGTCGTCAGCTTTGGTGCGTCATGGCCCTTCAACGTCATAAAATCCTGGCGTGCGAGAACGACCAAGGGAAAGAGCTTGCTCTTCCTTTGTCTCATCTTTTTCGGATACGTTGCGGGCATTGCCTCCAAGCTGGTAAACGAAGCATACATGGCTTCCTTTGCCTCTAAGTGGTACGTGCTGTTCTTCTACATCCTTAACCTTCTCATGGTGGGTGCCGATCTTGTTTTGTACGTAAGAAACCGTAAGCTTGATAAAGAGAGAGAAAAGAACGGTATGCAGTGATCTTGAAAGGCAGGTTCCTTTTTTCAAACTGTTCAAGCGGATCCCCGAAGGGGGCTGTCATATTCAGACGATCCGTCAAATGTGGCAGCCCTTCTTTTTTTTGTTTGTTGATATTGAGTTCACAATTTTGGTGTAAGATAAAAGCAACAGACGTGAAGGGAAGTGACGAAATGTTTCGTATTTTGGTTGTAGAGGACGATAAAAACGCAAGACGGCTGATGAGCGCGGTGCTCTCGCGATACGGCTACGAGCCCGTATGCGCTGCCGACGGTGTGGAGGCGCTTGAGATCCTGGATCACAAGCATATTGACCTGATCGTGCTTGACGTGATGATGCCGCGCATGGACGGCTATGAATTTACAAATACGCTGCGCACGGCAGGGAACAGCATTCCCATTTTGATGGTGACGGCAAGAGAGACGCAGGACGACAAAAAGCGCGGATTTATCATCGGCGCCGACGACTATATGGTCAAGCCCGTGGATGAGGAGGAAATGGTGCTTCGCATTGCGGCACTTTTGCGCCGTGCGCAGATCGCGGGAGAAAAGAAGCTGACGGTAGGGAAGACGACGCTGTATTACGATGCCTTTGCCGTAGAGACACCGTCGGGCTTTTTGGAGCTTCCGCAAAAGGAATTTTTGCTTTTGTTCAAGCTTCTTTCTTACCCCAACAAAATTTACACGCGCCGCCAGCTTATGGACGAGATCTGGGATATGGACAGTGAGAGCGACGAGCGGACGGTGGACGTCCACGTCAGCCGACTGCGCGATCGGTTTCGCGAGGATCCCGATTTTGATATCGTGACCGTGCGCGGACTTGGCTACAAGGCGGTTTTGAAAAAATGAGAAAAAACCAAAAAAAGACGCCCCCGAGGCGGAAGGAGGAGCGGGATCGCATTCGGCGGTTTAGCTCGCTGCGATGGCATTTGACCTTTTTCGTGTTTGCCGTCATGCTCTTTTCCTGCATTTTAACGCTGGGACTGTTTCTTTTGATCAATTTCGTGCTCGGCTTTTCTCCCCTTCTGTTGCTTCTCACTTTTAATCCCTCGTTTTTCATCCTTTTGATGCTGGGCGTATGTACCGTGATCGGTACGGTCCTTGCCAATGCCTTTGGAAGATACTATCTGCGCCCCTTGAAGCGCCTCATCGCCGCGACCAAGGAGGTCAAAAAGGGCAACTTTAAGATACAGATCAAGACCGAAAAGAAGAAACCCGAGCTGCCCATCACTCTTCCCAGCGAGATGGAAACGCTTGAGGAGAGCTTTAACGAAATGGTGCGTGAGCTTGACGGGATCGAAATGTTCCGCAACGATTTTATCAACAATTTTTCGCACGAGTTCAAAACCCCCATCGTTTCGATCCGCGGCTTTGCAAGGCAGCTTCAAAGGGAGGATCTGTCCGAGACGGAGCGGCGGGAGTACGCAGAGATCATTGCCGAGGAATCGGATCGTTTGGCACGCCTTTCTTCCAGTATTTTAGAGCTTTCCAAGCTGGAAAATCAACAATTGGTAGGGGAAAAGAGCGAGTTTTATCTTGACGAGCAGCTCCGGCGCTGCATTCTTCTTTTCGAAAATTTATGGAGCGAAAAAAATATCGAGATCATTCCCGAGCTTGAGGAATGCGCGGTCTATTCGAGCGAGGAGCTTTTGGAGCACATTTGGAAAAATCTGTTGTCCAATGCCATCAAATTCACCCCCGCGGGCGGTACCGTCCGCATCTGCCTTCGTGTTGATGAGCGTGAGATCACCGTGGTGTTTGAGGACAGCGGTGTGGGAATGACCGAGGAGGTCAAAAACCACATATTTGAAAAGTTTTACCAGGGAGACCCCTCCCACCATCATACGGGCTACGGGATCGGACTTGCCATGGCGCAAAAGGCGGCGCTTTTATGCGAGGGCAGGATCGACGTGGAAAGCGAGGTCGGGAAGGGAAGCAGCTTTACCGTGACCCTCCCGCGCGAGCGTGTGATCTCGCACGTTGTAGGTGAGATACAGGAGTCGTGAATCACGTGAATAAAAAGAAGAGACGTACTCAAACGCAAGATGCAAAGCGTTTGAGCACGTCTCATAATTTTTGTTAATCCTCGATTCTGTCAAACCGCTCCCGCGCACGAAATACGAGGGAGATGCACCAGATGCCCGCAAGGGCAACCACCGTGTAGATCACACGGCTGAGCAGCGAGGACTGTCCGCCGCAGATCCATGCGACGATATCAAACTGGAACAGTCCAATGCTTCCCCAGTTCAAGGCTCCGATGATGGTCAGAATCAGTGCGATACGATCCATGATCATAGCAGTTTCTCCTTTGGCGATTTTCGGGGGCGCGCAAAAAGATGCGCTCCCGATGTCGGCGCTTCCGACTACTTACAGTTTGCACCGCAAAAAAGAAACTATGTATGATGTGAAAAATAAAATTTAAAAAAATTTTAACTGATAAGTCCTGCCTCAATTTGGAAGCTTGCCCTCACACGCGTAAGCAAAAGCGGTGCGCTTTCAAGCGTGGGGTCGCTCTCGAGCAGCTCGCGCGCGTCAAGCGTCGCCTCGGAGAGCAGCGTAACGTCCTCCCCCGCATCGGCAAGGCGGAAGGAGAGTCCGCCGCTTTGCCGTATAGAGTCGCCCGTGGCAAGAAAATCTCCGGGACCGCGCAGGGCAAGATCCTCCTCGGCGATGCGGTAGCCGTCGTAGGTGGTGCGCATCACGTTAAGGCGTGCCCGAGAGGGATCGGAAAGGCGACCGTCCTCGCCGCCCGCAACCAAAACGCAATATGCCTTTTTGTTGCCGCGACCTACGCGCCCGCGGAGTTGATGCAATTGGGAAAGTCCGAAGCGGTCGGCGTTTTCAACGATCATGAGAGTGGCGTTGGGTACGTTGACGCCCACCTCGATGACGGTGGTGGAGACCAGCACCTGGATCTCGTTTTCCGAAAACTTTTTCATTACGGCATCCTTTTCGGCACTCTTCATTTTGCCGTGCAGAAAGGCAATGCCAAGATCGGGCAAAGCCTCCTGCAGCTCCTTCGTATAGGTGAGGGCTGCCTTGAGGGGGAGGGGCGGTGCGATGCTTCCGTCAGCGCGTAAGTCGGCGAGGGTGATCTCGTCCTCACTCTCCTCGCGCTCCTCAATGGAGGGACAGACCACGTAGACCTGTCCGCCCTCCTCCCTTACCTGTCGGCGGATA
Source organism: Eubacteriales bacterium (assembly GCA_045588715.1). Classification (GTDB taxonomy): domain Bacteria; phylum Bacillota; class Clostridia; order Oscillospirales; family CAG-272; genus UMGS1865. The sequence goes on from JAZNEQ010000137.1 coordinate 3,882, forward strand.
AAGGCATTGAGCCGCGCACGGTAGCTCTCGTCCACGACAAAGGTATCTACCCGCTGTCTGCCGGGGGGCATTTCGTCGATGCGGGAAATATCAAGGTCGCCGTAAAGAACCAGCGCCAAGGAGCGTGGAATGGGGGTCGCGCTCATCACAAGCAAGTGCGCGTGCAGATTTTTTTCGGCAAGAGATGCACGCTGGCGTGCGCCAAAGCGGTGCTGCTCGTCGGTGATCACGATGCCGGGGGCCGCAAACTCCACGCCGTCCGACAACAGCGCGTGCGTTCCGATCACGACCCGGAGGCGCAGTGCCTCCACGGGAGAGGCAAGCGCTTCCTTGATCTTTCTTTTCTGCGCGGCAGGCGTCGCGCCCACCAAAAGCGCTGTGGAGATCCCAAGGGAGGAAAACAGGGGGGCAAGCTCCCCATAATGCTGGCGCGCTAAAATTTCGGTAGGAACCATCAGCGCCGCCTGCCTGCCGCTTTTGACCGCAATGAGGATCGCGGCGGCGGCGCAAACGGTCTTGCCGCATCCCACGTCTCCCACAAGGATGCGTGCCATGGGGATGGGGCGCGCCATATCGCGCGCGATCTCGGAAATTGCTCTTTTTTGCGCGCCTGTCAGCTCGTAGGGAAGGGAGCTCGTCAGCGGGGAAAGATCGTTTTGCGTACACACGGGGGCGCCCAGCGCACGCTCTCTTTTCGTCGCCATTGCGGCACCGATCGAAAAACAGAAAAATTCATCGTACACAAGGCGCCGTCTTGCCGCCGCCAAAGCCGCGGCATCGGTCGGCGCGTGGATATTGCGCTCGGCAAAGGCGAGCGTGCACAGCTCCCTTTTCTGGAGAAGCGACGGGGGAAGATGATCCTCCTCGTTGGAAAGTAAAAGCTCCAATGCCGCGGATACGTCGCGCGCGATCTGCCGGGGTGAGATCCCCTCGGTGATGCGGTACACCGCGTGGAAGGGGGGGAGGGTGGCAAACTCCGTCCAAGGCTCAAACGCGGGCGCGGACATGGTAAATTTGTTTTTTGCGCGCTCTACCTTTCCAAAAAAGCGGAAGGTCGCGCCCACGGGGAAGGAGGTGCGGAGATAGTCCTGGTTAAAAAAGACGATCTCGCAGGAGGCGCTGTCGTCGTAGGCGCGGAATTTGAGAAAGGATTTATGGCTCCGCAGTCGCACGCAGCGCGCCTCGGTTGCCACGGTGAGGATCACCGCGCTTTTTGCGTCAAGCCGCGCGTCTGCCAAAAGGCACACGTCCCCGCGATTTTCATACGCGCGCGGATAGTGCAGCAAAAGATCCCCAAGGGTATAAATTCCCATTTTGGCGTAATGCTCCGCGCGGACGCGTCCCACACCGGGAAGCACCGTAACGGGCGATTCTCTTGTAATTCCCATAGATCCACCTCCTTGCCCTTGACTTTATTTTTGCGCCCGAACGGGATTCGGACCGCTCATATCGTATTTATTATAGCCCACGGCGCTTTTTTTGTCAAGAGTTGGCCGTGCCCTCGCTCGCGTCTTCTTTTTTGTTGACCGCGTCTTTTTTCTATTGACAAGCCTCTTTTTTTATGGCATAATAGCATTGACCATACTTTGACCCTACGGGGAGGAAGGCTTGCTTATGCTTGATTTTCAATACCATCGATCCTTAAAGGATCTGCACGTGGGCTGCGAAAAGCCCCACGCGTATTTTATCCCGTATCAGAGTGACGAGGCGGCAGACACCTGCAACCGCGCCAACAGCGACCGCTTTTATTCCCTTTGCGGAGAATGGCGCTTTCATTATTTTTCCTCCCTTTGCGACGTGCCCGATTTTACGTCGCCCGACTGGAGCGGGGAGGGTGCGGAGCGCCTCACGGTCCCCATGAGCTGGCAATTTGCTCTCGGGCGCGGCTACGACGTGCCGCACTATACCAACATCAACTATCCCATGCCCGTAGATCCTCCCCACGTGCCCGTCGATAACCCCTGCGGGCTTTACGAGCGCAGCTTTTTTGTAGATGCCGACGCTCTTGCAGGTCGGGAGATCCGCATGGTGTTTGAGGGGGTGGATTCCTGCTTCTATCTCTACATCAACCAAAAATTCGTTGCCTACAGCCAGGTCAGCCATATGACCAGCGAAATCCTTCTCAACAAGCACCTCGTTGCGGGTGAAAACCGCGTTCAGGTGCTGGTGCCCAAGTGGTGCGACGGCTCCTATCTTGAGGACCAGGATAAGATCCGCTCCTCGGGGATCTTCCGCGAGGTCTATCTCCTCATGCGCGACCGCGCGCACGTGGAGGATCTGTACGTCCGCACGTTTCTTGACGATTCCTTTGCAAAGGCAACGGTAGAAGCGGAAATTACCGTTACGGGCGACGCGGAGATCTTTTACCGCCTTGTTTCTCCCGCGGGGGAGGAGCTTGCAAGCGGAAAGACCAAGCGCGCGCTTTCCATCGACGTGGATGCTCCCCGCCTTTGGAGCGATGAGGAGCCCGCGCTTTACGTGCTTTATCTTATATGCGGCACCGAGCACATCCGTCAGGAGATCGGGATCCGCCGCTTTGAGGTCAAGGGCAGGGTCCTTTACGTTAACGGAAAAAAGGTCAAGGGAAAGGGGGTCAACCGCCACGACAGTCACCCCCATCTCGGTGGGGCAACGCCGGTGGATCATATGCTGCGCGATCTGTACCTGATGAAGGCGCACAACGTCAACATGATCCGCACCAGCCACTATCCCAACGACCCTCGCTTTTTGGAGCTTTGCGACCGATTGGGCTTTTACGTTTGCGATGAGGCGGATATTGAAACGCACGGTATGTCCTTTGTGGGAAAATGGGATGCGCTTACCGACAGTCCCGATTGGACCGAAGCATACCTTGACCGCGCCGAGCGAATGATGGAGAGAGATAAAAACCACGCGTCGATCCTTTTGTGGTCGGTTGGAAACGAAAGCGGCGTGGGCTGCAATCACCGTGCGATGGCGGATTACTTCCATAAGAGAATGCCCGGGTGCATCGTGCACAGTGAGGATGCGGGACGCCGCGCGCTTGAGAACTATCAAAAGGCAGACGCAAAGGCGAGAAAAAGCCTCCCCTACAGCTATGACTACGTGGATATCGAAAGTCGCATGTATCCCTCGGTCGAGGAGATCGAGGCGTGCTATATCAAGCATCCGCTGTCCAAAAAACCCTTCTTCCTTTGCGAGTATTCCCACGCGATGGGCAACGGCCCCGGGGACCTGGAAAAGTATTGGCGGCAGATCTACGCCAACGACTGCCACTTCGGCGGATGCGTATGGGAGCTTCTCGACCATTCGGTAGATATCGGCACGGCGGGGGATCCCAAGTTTATCTACGGCGGCGACATGGGCACCTTCCCAAACGACGGTAACTTCTGTGTGGACGGGCTTCTCTATCCCGACCGCCGCCCTCATACGGGAATGCTGGAGCTCAAGCAGGTCCTTCGCCCCTGCCGCCTTGAGCGCTTTGATCCCGAAAAGGGGAGTGTGACGCTCCGTAATCTCCGCTATTTTACCTCCTTGGAGGATCTGGACCTTTACTGGACGGTGGAGCGGAACGGCAAGGTCGTGCGCGAGGGGCGCGTGACAGAGCTGAAGATCGCGCCGCAGCAGCGCAGAACCTATCGGCTGCCGTTGGGGGAGCTTTCCCGGCTTGACGGATTTTGCTATCTCAACCTTTATTATAAGACGAACAAGACCGCTCCTTGGGCACCCGCCGGCTATGAGGTCGGCTTTGAACAGGCAGCGCTTGATACCAAAGCCATGCCCGTCCTTTCGGGGGCAGGCTTCCATGCGCCCTTGACGCTTTGTGAGGATGCGCGGGAATTTTGCGTGGCGGACGGGGAGTGCGTTTATACGGTCGACCGCGCGCACGGCGTGCTCACGTCGGTCAAGGGGCACGGAAAGGAAATGCTGGCCTCTCCCGTTCTTCCCACGGTCTGGCGTGCGCCCACCGACAACGACCGTGAGGTCAAAAACGAGTGGTACGCGAATTTTTACGACAGGATGCACGTGGATTGCCGCGGTACCCGGCTGCTTGCCGCAAACGAAGAAGAGATCCGCATCGGTGCTTCTTTGATCATGGGCGCTGATGCAAAGCTTCCGCTCCTCCTCCTTGACACCGTTTACGTATTTTGCCGCGGCGAGGGGGCTAGGATCGAAATGAAGGTCACGGTTACCAAGGAAAACGCCTTTCTGCCTCGCTTTGGTGTAGAATTCAAAATGCCCGCGGGCTTTGAGGAGCTTGCCTACTTCGGCCGCGGTCCCGTGGAATCCTACGAGGACAAGCGCCATGCCTCGCGCGTTTCCCTTTATACGACCACGGTCACCGACCACGTGGAGCATTACGTGCGTCCCCAGGAAAACATGGCGCATATCGAAACGCGCTGGATGGAGGTCTGTACGGTGGCAGGGGAGGGACTTCTCGCCCTGAACAGCGGGGCGACGCCTGCCTTCAGCTTTAACTGCTCGCACTTTACGGCGGCGCAGCTGACAAAAACGGCGCACGACTACGAGCTTGTACCCCTTGAGGAAACGGTGGTCAACCTGGACTACCGCCACAGCGGCATCGGCTCCAATTCCTGCGGTCCTGTCCTGGACGAGCATCTTCGCATCAACGAAAGAAGCTTTGAATTCGCCGTTCGTCTGTTGCCTGTGCGCAAAAATGACGTCTGCCCCTTTGAGAAAGCCGTAAAGTAAAAGGAGAAGCGGGCAGATACGCCTTATTTGTATCATTATTTGTTTGTTTCATTTAAATTATTTAAAAGCAAGAGACGGTGCAGGGCTTTTCGCAACCAAGCGAACAGCCCGCACCGCCTCTTTTTTGCAGAGGGGAAATGAAAAAACAGAAAAAATAACTTTTTTTACAAAAAATACTTGACAATGCACAAAAAACGTGATAAAATATTAAACTGCATTATAATCGCCCGTATTGTGGAAACTTTGGTGATTTGCAACAAATCGAGCAAAAAGTCGGTCTGTTGCGTCATCGGATGTCAAAAGGATTCTGCGGTACCGTGATTTTTCTACGCGTTATCAATTCAGAATGGAGTGATTGAATTAATGATCAAAGTAAAAGATCAAAAGCTTGGTCAGAACACAAGAAAAAGCTTCTCCAACTCCCGTTTCGATTATCCGCTGCCCAACTTGGTGGAGATCCAGACGAAATCCTACGATTGGTTTAAGAAAGAGGGCTTGATGGAGGTTTTGCGCGACGCATCTCCCATCACCGACACCTACGGAAACCTGGTGATCGAGTTCATTTCTTACACCTTGGACGAAGCACATCCCAAATACCCCGTAGAGGAGTGCAAGGAGCGTGACGTCAACTACGCCGCACCCCTTAAGGTCAACGTCCGCTTGACGAACAAGCAGACGGGCGAGGTCAAGCAGGCAGACATCTTCATGGGTGATTTTCCGCTGATGACCGAGACCGGTACCTTCGTTATCAACGGCGCGGAGCGCGTGATCGTTTCCCAGATCATCCGTTCTCCCGGTATGTATTATTCTTCCGAAATTGATAAGGCGGGTCGTAAGACCTATGCCACCACCGTCATCCCTTACCGCGGCGCATGGCTGGAGTATGAGATCGACGCGTCGGGTGTTGCATACGTCCGCATCGATAAAAACCGCAAGCTCCCCTTAACGATGTTTATCCGCGCGCTCGGCCTTTCCACGCGTGAGGAGATCTACGAGATGTTCGGCGACGACGAGCATCTGCGCCTTACCTTTGAAAAGGATGAAAGCGAGGCACTTGCCGCGTCGCTCCATTCCACCACCGAGGTAGAGTCGCTTAAGGAGATCTATAAAAAGCTCCGTCCCGGCGAGCCCCCCACGGAGGAGGCTGCAAGGACCCTTCTTCACAACTATTTCTTTGATCCCAAGCGCTATGACATCGCGCCTGTGGGACGTTATAAATATGATAAAAAGATGTCGGTGCACAACCGCATCGCAAACCGTCGTTTGGCAGAGGACGCCGTCAGTCCCTTTACGGGCGAGGTCGTGCTCGCGGCAGGCGAGGTCATCACTCCCGCACTGGCTCGCGAGATCGAGCACGCGGGTATCAACGAGGTTAAGATCTCTCTTGACAACGGAGACGTGATCAAGGTGATGGGTAACAATACCGTAAACCCCGTATACGTGCTGGGTGAGGATCTCAGAGATTGCGGTGTCAAAGAAAGAGTCCGCATTCCCGTATTGATGGAGATCATGCAGGAGTGCGAGGGCGACGTTGAGGCGATCAAGGCTTCTGTTAAGGAGCGCTTGGCAGACCTCTGCCCCAAGTGCCTGACCACAGACGACGTTCTGGCTTCGATCAACTATCTTCTCAACCTTACCAAGGACGTGGGAAGCGTGGACGATATCGACCATCTCGGCAACCGCCGCATCCGCTCTGTCGGTGAGCAGCTGCAAAATCAGCTTCGCATCGGCTTTGCCCGCATGGACAAGATCATCAAGGAGCGTATGGCAACGCAGGACAACGAAAAGCTGACCGTTCAGGCGCTGATCAACATCCGTCCCGTGACCACGGCGATCCGCGAGTTCTTCGGCTCCAGCCAGCTTTCCCAGTTCATGGACCAGAACAACCCCTTGGCAGAGCTCAGCCACAAGCGCCGTCTCTCCGCGCTCGGTCCCGGCGGTCTTTCCCGTGACCGTGCCTCCTTTGACGTGCGTGACGTTCACTATACGCAGTACGGCCGTATCTGCCCGATCGAGTCCCCCGAAGGACCTAACATCGGTCTTATTTCCTATCTTGCTACCTATGCGCGTATTTCCGAATACGGATTTATCGAGGCTCCCTACCGCAAGGTCGAGCATATCGACAACGGCGACGGCACCTTCCGCCATCACGTGACGGACGAGGTCGAATACATGACCGCTGATACCGAGGATCACTATATCGTCGCGCAGGCAAACGAGCCGCTCGACGAAAACGATTGCTTTGTCAACGCCAAGGTCATCGGCCGAGACAAGACAGAGATCGTTGAGGTGGACGCTGCAAGTGTGGACTACATGGATATTGCGCCCAGGATGCTCGTGTCGGTTGCCTCGGCAATGATCCCCTTCCTTGAAAACGACGACAACACCCGTGCTCTCATGGGTTCGAACATGCAGAAGCAGGCAGTGCCGCTTCTGGTCAACGATTCTCCGATCGTCGGTACGGGTATGGAGTACAAGGCGGCATTGGATTCGGGCGTTGCCGTGATCGCTTCGAGAGCGGGCTGCGTCGAGCGCGTTCAGGCAGATCAGATCGTGATCGCCGGTGAGGACGGCGTGAAGGACGTATACGACCTTCTTAAGTTTAAGAGAACCAACCAGGGTACCTGCTTCAATCAGCGTCCCATCGTCTCCAAGGGTGACCTTGTCGAGGCGGGACAGGTGATCGCAGACGGCCCCGCAACCCACAACGGTGAGATCTCCCTTGGTAAGAATGCCCTGATCGGCTTTATGACCTGGGAGGGATATAACTACGAGGACGCAGTCCTGCTCAACGAAAGACTGGTGCGCGACGACGTTTACACGTCCTTGCACATTGAAGAATACCCCCACGAGGCAAGAGATACGAAGCTGGGGCCGGAGGAGATCACCCGCGAGATCCCCAACGTCGGCGACGACGCGCTTCGTAACCTCAACGCCGACGGTATCGTAAAGATCGGTACCGAGGTTCGCTCGGGCGACATTCTCGTCGGTAAGATCACTCCCAAGGGAGAGACCGAGCTGACTGCGGAGGAAAGACTGCTCCGTGCCATCTTCGGTGAAAAGTCCAGAGAGGTGCGTGACACCTCCTTGCGTCTTGCTCACGGAGAGTCGGGTATCGTCGTAGACGTTCGCGTCTTCTCTCACGAGGCGGGCGACGAGCTTCCCGCAGGCGTTAACAAGGTTGTTAAGGTCTATATCGCTCAGAAGCGTAAGATCTCCGTGGGAGATAAGATGGCGGGACGCCACGGTAACAAGGGTGTCGTTTCCCGTATTCTTCCTCCCGAGGATATGCCCTTCCTGCCCGACGGTACACCGCTGGATATCGTGCTCAATCCCTTGGGCGTTCCTTCCCGTATGAACATCGGTCAGGTGCTTGAGGTGCATCTCGGTATCGCATCCAAAAAGCTTGGCTGGAAGATCATGACCCCCGTCTTTGGCGGTGCCAACGAAAAAGACATTCTCGAGTGCCTTGAGGCTGCGGGAATGCAGAGAGACATGTTCCCCTTGGAAAATCCCGAGGGCAAGGCTCTCTACGAGGAGACCACAGACGAGGAGAGCGGCAAAAAGACGCTTCGTGTTCTTACCGACGAGGAGAGACAGGACGAGGCGTTTATGGCGAAGCTCCGCGAGGAAAAGCGTCTTAAGATCCTTGACGGTAAGACCGTTCTTTACGACGGACGTACGGGCGAGCCCTTCGACAACCCCGTTACGGTCGGTATTATGTACTATCTCAAGCTTCATCACCTGGTTGACGATAAGATCCACGCACGCTCCAACGGTCCGTACTCTCTCGTCACGCAGCAGCCCTTGGGCGGTAAAGCTCAGTTCGGTGGTCAGCGCTTCGGAGAGATGGAGGTTTGGGCACTGGAGGCTTACGGTGCGGCTTACACCCTCCAGGAGATCCTTACGGTCAAGTCCGACGATATCAACGGACGCCGCCGCGCTTACGAGGCGATCATCAAGGGTCAGAACATTCCCACGCCGGGTGTTCCCGAATCCTTCAAGGTCATGGTCAAGGAGCTTCAGTCCTTGGCGCTTGATATCCGCGTGCAGGATAAGGACGGAAACGATATTGAGCTTTCCGAGCTTTGCAACGAGGAAGACAGCGTCATGAGCCGCGCCGACAAGAGCGCGATTGATTCCATTCTCGGTCAGCACGAGATGGACGGCTCGATGGGTGACTCCTTCATGTTCGAGGACGAAAACGGAAACCCCATTGAGGAAGAGGACTCCGAGGAGCTCGTTTACGAGGATGAATCCTTAGACGGCGAGTTTGACGAATAACAAAAAGTAAGCAGAGACCTGCGTTTGCGGGTCGCGGACGGCGGGGGAGGAAGTATCTCCCGACGTCCACCGAAAGTATAGATAGAAAGGGTTCATGGTTATAACTGTGGAGCAGAAAGAATTTTATTCTATAAGAATTGGATTGGCGTCTCCCGAAATGATCCGCAAGTGGTCCTACGGAGAGGTCAAAAAGCCCGAAACCATTAACTACAGAACGCTGAAGGCAGAGACCGACGGTTTGTTCTGCGAAGCTATTTTCGGTCCTACGAAGGATGGCGCTTGTATGTGCGGAAAGTACAAGAATTCGCACACCAAGGAGGTCATCAAGTGCGAAAAGTGCGGCGTTGACGTAACCACCAAGAAGGTTCGCCGTGAGAGAATGGGTCACGTGGAATTGGCGTCTCCCGTATCTCACATCTGGTACTTCAAGGCAGTTCCTTCCCGTATGGCACTCGTTTTGGATATGTCTCCCAAGGCACTCGAGCAGGTGCTTTACTTTGCCGAGAACGTAGTTCTTGACCCCGGACACACCCCGCTTGAAAAGGGCATGGTGCTTTCCGAAAAGCAGTACGTGGAGTATCGCGAGCTGTACGGCAAGGAGTTCCGCGTCGGCATGGGTGCCGAGGCGATCAAGGAGCTTTTACAGGGAATCGACGTAGAGGCGCTTTCCGCGTCTCTTAAGGAGGAGCTTGCTTCGGCTTCCGGTCAGAAGAAGACCAGGATCATCAAGCGCCTTGAGGTCGTTGAGGCATTCCGCAAGTCGGGCAACCGCCTGGAGTGGATGATCCTTGACGTCATTCCCGTCCTTCCTCCGGACATCCGTCCGATGGTACAACTCGACGGCGGACGCTTTGCAACCGCCGACGTCAACGAGCTTTATCGTCGTATTGTAAACCGTAACAACCGTTTGCGTAAGCTTCAGGAGCTTCGTACTCCCGAGATCATGATCCGCAACGAGAAGAGAATGCTTCAGGAAGCCGTCGATGCGCTCATCGACAACGGCAAGCACGGTAAGCCCGTTACGGGTGCTGCAAACCGCACCCTGAAGTCGCTTTCCGAAATGCTTCGCGGTAAGCAGGGACGCTTCCGTCAAAACCTGCTTGGTAAGCGTGTTGACTATTCCGGACGTTCGGTAATTGTCGTAGGTCCTAACCTTAAGATCTATCAGTGCGGTCTGCCTAAGGAAATGGCGATCGAGCTGTTTAAGCCCTTTGTTATTAAGAGACTTGTCGAAATGGGCAAGGCTACCAACGTAAAGGACGCACAGAAGAAGATCGATCGTGCGTACGATCCCGCAAACGCCTGCGTTTGGGACGCGCTTGAAAACGTGATCCAGGAGCATCCCGTGCTTCTCAACCGCGCACCGACGCTTCACCGCTTGTCCATTCAGGCGTTTGAGCCCGTTCTGGTGGAGGGCCGTGCGATCAAGCTGCATCCGCTGGTATGTCCTGCATTCAACGCGGACTTCGACGGTGACCAGATGCCTGTTCACGTTCCGCTGTCCGCAGAGGCACAGGCAGAGGCGCGCTTCCTTATGCTCTCCGCAAACAACCTCCTCAAGCCCATGGACGGTAAGGCTGTAACCGTACCTTCTCAGGATATGATCCTGGGTGCGTACTACCTCACCATGGAAAAGGACGGCGAGCCCGGTGACCGCACCCCCGCGTTGGATGAAAACGGCGAGGTGATGCGTGACGCTTCGGGTGAGATCGTTTACAACTATCACATGTACCGTAACGTGGACGAGGCAATGATGGCATACGCCAACGGAGCTCTCGGGCTTCACTCTAAAATCAAGATCCGCGTTTCGGGTGTTGTCGACGGCGTGATGCGCTCCGACGTGATCGTCACCACCCTCGGTCGCTTGATCTACAACAAGGTCATTCCGCAGAACCTCGGCTTTGTCGATCGCTCCAAGCCCGAAAATGCACTCAAGCTTGAGGTTGAGTTTGTCATTAAGAAGAAGCAGCTCGGTCAGATCCTTGACCGCTGTATCCAGCACAACGGTCCCGACGTTTGTGCGACCATGCTTGACGATATCAAGGCATTGGGATATCAGTATTCTACCCGCGCATCCTTCTCCATCTCGGTCTACGATATGACCATTCCGAAGGAAAAGTCCGACTTTATCGAGGCGGCACAAAAGCAGGTAGACGTTCTCAACGACTACTATCGCATGGGTCTGTACTCCAACGAGGAGCGCTACAACGCGGTTATCAAGCTGTGGGATAAGACCACCAACGACGTTACCAACGCGCTTCAGAACAGCTTTAGCCAGTTTAATCCGATCAAGATCATGTCGGATTCCGGAGCCCGTGGTTCCATTGCACAGATGCGTCAGCTTGCAGGTATGCGCGGACTGATGTTTGCAACCAACGGTCGTACCATTGAGGTGCCGATCAAATCCAACTTCCGTGAGGGACTTAACATTCTTGAGTATTTCATGGGTGCAAAGGGGTCGCGTAAGTCTTTGTCGGATACGGCACTCCGTACCGCAGACTCGGGTTACCTTACCAGACGTCTTGTCGACGTATCCCAGGAGGTTATCGTACGCGAGATCAAGTGTGATACCGAAAAGGGTGCATACGTGACCGATATTATCGACGAAAAGGATAAGAACGTGCTTGAGCCTCTTGCCGACCGTATCCGTGGGCGCTTTACCATGGGTCCTGTCGTGCATCCCGTCACGGGTGAGGTTTTGATCGAGGACGACCAAATGATCACCGATGCCGACGTGGAAAAAATCACCGCGGCGGGCATCACGGGGGTCAATATCCGTACGGTCATTCAGTGTCATGCAAAGCAGGGTATCTGCGCGCATTGCTACGGTGCCGACCTTGCAAACGGCAAGCTCGTCAACGTTGGTGAGGCAGTCGGTATCATCGCGGCGCAGTCCATCGGTGAGCCCGGTACACAGCTGACCATGAGAACCTTCCACTCCGGTGGTGTCGCAGGTTCGGATATCACCCAGGGTCTTCCCCGTGTTGAGGAGCTCTTTGAGGCACGTCAGCCCAAGAAGCCCGCAGTCATGACCGAGGTTCGCGGAAGCGCGCACATCAGCATGGCAGAGAATACGAACGTTCACACGGTCACCATTCATCCCGACCGCGAGCAGCCCGAGGGTGTTGTCGCAGAGGTCAAGGAGTATCAGATCCCTTACGGAACCAAGCTTGCGATCGTCGAGGGTCAACACCTTGAGGTGGGTGAAGCTATGACCGAGGGTAACAAAACTCCCGCGGATATCATGCGTATTCTCGGACTTGATGCGGTATACGAATACCTCATCAAGGAAATTCAAAAGGTTTACCGTTCTCAGTCCTGTAACGTCAACGACAAGCACGTTGAGATCATTGCTCGCCAAATGACGAGAAAGATGCGCGTTGAGGACAGCGGAAGCACCGAGCTGTTGGTTGGCTCCAACGTCGATATGATGGATCTTGAGAAGGCCAACAAAGAGGTGGATGCGCGTATCGCCGCAGGTGAAGTGGGGCTTACCCACGCTGTGGGAAGCACCATCCTTCTCGGTATTACCAAGGCATCTCTGCAAACCGAGTCCTTTATGTCTGCTGCATCCTTCCAGGAGACCACCAAGGTATTGACCGAGGCGGCGATCCACGGAAAGGTCGACTATCTGCGCGGACTCAAGGAAAACGTTATCATTGGTAAGCTGATCCCTGCCGGAACGGGTATGGATTGCTACAAGGGTATCGGTGTGCGCAAGGTTGAGGAAACGACCGAAAACGCTGAGTGGTAATCATCATAAAGAAACACAAAAGACCGTCAAGGTGCGCCTTGACGGTCTTTTGTATTTCTTAATCCGCAAACAACGTTTGCAAGCGCTTTGCACGCTCGGGGGAGGGAGCAGTAAGAGGAAGTCGGTACTCCGCACGGCAAAGCCCCTTGAGGGAGGCGACGTATTTTACGGGAATGGGATTGACCTCGCAAAAAAGTGCCTGCATCCGTGGCAGCATTCGCGCAAATCTCTCGCTCGCGATCCGATAGTCGTGTGTGCTGCATAGCTTCCAAAGCTCTATCATGGCGCGTGGGTAAAGGTTGGAATAGACCGAGATCACGCCCGCAGCCCCAAGCTTGGAGGCGGCGACGATATGGTGATCGTTTCCCGTATAAACGTCCATTCGATCCGAACATTCCAAGCAAGCCGCCCCCAAAAGAGAAAGGTCGGAGGAGGCCTCCTTAAGACCCACGATATTGGGGTGCTCTGATAGCTCGCGGTAATGCTCGACCGTCATGCCAAATCCCGTGCGCGAGGGAACGTTGTAAAGCATGAGAGGACAGGGGGCGGCATCTGCAAGGGTGCGGTAGTGAAGAAGGATCCCCCGATCGTTGGTTTTGTTATAATAGGGTGTTACCGCAAGCAGGGCGTCTACGCCTGCCTCTGCGGCGGCGTGCGCCAGCTCTACGGCGTGCGAGGTGCAGTTAGAACCGCAGCCGCCAAGCAAGGGGACGCGTCCGCCGATCTTTCTTTTGGCATAGCTTAACAGCTCGTAATGCTCCTTTGTGGAAAGCGTTGCGCTCTCCCCCGTGGTGCCGCAAAGGAGAAGGGCGCCGATCCCCGCCTCGATCTGCTTTTCAATCAAGCCGTCAAGGGATCCGTAGTCGATCTCTCCGTCTAAAAAAGGAGTGATCAGCGCGGTGGCAACGCCCGTAAAAACTGTTTTTTTATATAAACTCATAAACCGAAGCCCCTTTCTTTTAAGATTTTCTGTATCCGCCAAGAACTCGAATCTTACAGGCTCGGGGTCTTGATGGTTACAGAAGCCGAAAACTTCAAAAAAACGGTTGCAAACGAAAAAAAAGTGATGTATAATAGTACGTACACAGTATATGCCAATGCTATCAAAAATGAGAATCAATAAAGGAATGAATGAAACGATATGAACCGTGCCATTGTAAACGAGCTTCCCCCAACGACGCTCAAGACCGCCGACTTTTACTACGATCTGCCCGAGGAGCTGATCGCACAGCACCCTCTGGAACAAAGAGACACGTCGAGAATGATGGTGCTTGACCGTGCGTCGGGGGAGATCCAGCACCGCCATTTTTTTGATATTCTCGAGTATCTTTGCCCGGGGGACGTTTTGGTCATCAACGACTCCAAGGTCATTCCCGCGCGTATCTACGGTCACGTTGAGGGGAGAGAGGAAGCACAGATCGAGCTTTTGCTTTTGCGCCAAAGAGAGACTGACACCTGGGAGTGTTTGGTAAAGCCCGGCAAGCGTGCGCGCATTGGAATGAAGCTGGAGTTTGGGAACGGAATGCTTCACGGGGTGGTTACAGACATCGTGGAGGAGGGAAATCGCCTCATCCGCTTTTCCTACGACCGCGAAAAATATGCCACCGTTTACGAGATCCTGCACGAAATAGGGCTGATGCCTCTGCCCCCCTACATCACCGAACGGCTTGAGGACCGAGATCGCTATCAAACGGTTTACGCACGTACTGAGGGGTCTGCCGCGGCGCCTACCGCGGGACTTCACTTTACCCCCGAGCTGTTGCAAAAAATAAAGGAGAAGGGGGTTGCCATTGCCCCTGTCATGCTTCACGTGGGTCTGGGCACCTTCCGCCCCGTAAAAGAGGAAAATATCACCGATCACGTTATGCACACCGAGTATTTTTCGGTGCCCGAGGAAAGCGCGCGCCTCATCAACGAGCGCAAGCGTGCGGGTGGACGCCTGATCTGCGTGGGAACCACCTCCTGCCGCACGATCGAAAGCGTGGCTGGAGAGGACGGAACGATCCCCGCGCTCCAAGGGGATACCGGGATCTTTATCTACCCCGGCTACAAATTCAAGGCAGTTGATGCTCTTATTACCAATTTCCATCTTCCCGAAAGCACCCTGCTCATGCTCGTATCCGCTTTTTACGACAAGGAGCACGTGATGGAGGCGTATAAAACGGCGGTTGGGGAGCGGTACCGCTTCTTCAGCTTCGGAGATGCGATGCTGATAGTATAAAAGAACTTTTTGTACAATATTTACAAATCAAAAAACGAATAATATACGGAATTACCAATCGGTAAACTCGCAACCGATTGGTAATTTTCTGCAACGAACTGATATCAGCTTCATTTTTTTGTTTTGTTGCCAATTTGGACGGATTTTGCTTAGTGAAAGTAAGGCGTTTTCTTATATGAGCATCGGGTGGCGATGCTTATGGGATATAAGAAACGGTTAAATTTTTTTTGAAAAAACTTGTGAAAATCTATTGACAAAATGGGATAAATCCCATATAATATAAGTAAGGGATAAATCCCATATTTTTAGGAGACAATATAAATGCAGGATTTTGAGATTGTTTTTTATGATAAGCCCGATGGAAGTGAACCCGTGAAAGAATTTCTTTTATCCGTTGACGATAAAATGAGAGCAAGATTATTGCGAACCATTGACTTGTTGGCAAAAAACGGAACGTCGCTCCGAATGCCGTATTCGGAACATCTTGTTGATGGAATATTTGAAATCAGAGCAAAAAGCGGTTCGAATATATCGAGAGTGTTGTACTTTTTCGTTATCGGCAGAAAAATTGTCCTTACGAACGGCTTTGTCAAAAAAACGCAAAAAACTCCTAAAAATGAAATTGATCTTGCAAAGAAATATCGAAATGAATTTTTGAACAGGGAGGAAAAGTGATATGACAAATTACAAGGATTTTTTGAATGAACAGCTTCAAAATGAAGAGTTCAAAAAAGAATATGACGCACTTGATGCCGAATTTTCCATTATTCAGGCAATGCTTGATGCAAGAAAAGCGGCGGGACTGACACAAAAGGATTTAGCGGCACGTACCGGAATTGCACAGGCGGATATCAGTAAATTGGAAAATGGTAATGCTAATCCTTCTTTGCGTACTCTTCAAAGGTTGGCAGACGGAATGGGAATGAAATTGAAGGTGGAGTTTGTACCTGCAAGCCATTGAACGATCCGGATTACCGATTGGTTTGCGAAAGTCAGCCAATCGGTAATTTCTTATATCGCATACATTACGGCGACTGTATGTTCATCCAATAAATCGCCCAATACTGCGTTGCTCCTCGAAAGCGGCTTGACGTAGGTAACTACGCCTGCGCCTTGTCTTGAACGATTTCTCCTAATCAGCAGAGATCCTGCTTCCCGCAAGTATCGTTGATGCGATGTTCGTATGTTAAAATCACAACATAAAATGCGCATATATATGTTACTTATGTGAAAAACGCAGTATAAAATGTTGACAAATAAGATATAATATGATATACTATTATCGAAAGGAGCTGATATTATGTCTAAAGTATCTACGAACATCAGTATTGATGCTGAAACCAAAGCCAAAGCGCAGGTAATGCTTGCCGATCTTGGAATGGATCTCTCCACTGCTGTAAACATTTTTCTTCGTCAAATGCTTTATGAAGGAGGAATTCCGTTTTCTATTACCAGAGACGTTCCTAACAAGCTTACTCTTGAAGCAATGAAAGAAGCGCAGGAAATGTTCCGTTCTCCCGAGAAGTACAAGAAATATGACAACGTAGACAGTATGATGGAGGACATTTTAAGTGAAGTATGAGATCGTCCCCTCCAATCAATTCAAGAAGGATTTAAAATTAGCGCAAAAACGCGGATACGATCTTGATAAAATAAAAAGGGTTATTACTGCTCTTGCAAACGGTGAAACACTTGAAGCAAAATATCGTGATCATTTGCTTACCGGTGATTACGGCGGTTATCGGGAATGCCATATTCAACCGGATTGGTTGCTCGTATATCAAATAAACGGAGATCAATTGATATTGTTTCTGGCTCGAACCGGTACGCATAGCGACTTATTTTGAGATTTACCGATTGGTTTGTGCAATCTTACCAATCGGTAAGTTTCTTATATAGCATAAGCGTTGCGGACTGAATGCTGATGATATATAAGAAAAAATTTTCAAAAAACATTGACAAAATCACGGTATCGTGATATAATATGATTGGGGATGAAATCAAAAGGAGAATAACGATGCCTGTATTATCGAGATTTTACGGGATTATTATCAGAATGTATTTTTTGCAGAGTGAGCACAATCCGCCGCATATCCACGCCATTTATAATGAAGATGTTGCTGCAATAGATTTTATGACGGGCGAGGTGCTTGAAGGGCATCTCCCGAATAAAGCAATGAGTATGGTACAGGAATGGATTTCTATGCATAAGGATACCTTGATGGAAATATGGAAAACGCAGGAGTTTAAGAAGATCCCCCCGCTTGAATAAGGAGGTAGCATAATGTTTCACAAGATTAAAAGTGTTTCTGCTCTTCCCGAATACAGATTGAGCGTTCAATTTTCGGAGGGAGTAACCAAAATTTATGATGTAAAGCCTTTATTTGAAAAAATACCCTTGTTTGCTGAATTAAAGGACAATCAGGAAGAGTTTGTTTGCGTGTCCGTGGATGTCGGTGGCTACGGTATCGTTTGGAACGATGATCTTGACCTTTCCTGTGACGAGCTTTGGGAAAACGGTGTGCAGGTTGATACACCCTTTGACGGACTGATGGCGTTCAGCGATGCAACCGAGCTTTGGGGACTCAACGAAAGCACACTTCGCAAGGCGATCACTTATGGAAAACTTGTTAATGGCGTTGATGTTTGCAAATTCGGGAAACAATGGGTCGTGTCTGTTGCTGCAATGAAGAGGGAATACGGAAACGGTCGTGAAAGGGTATGATTACCGATTGGTTTTTGCAATCTTACCAATCGGTAAAATTTTATAAAATTCTGTTTTAGGACCTACAGGAGAAAAACCATGGAATTGCCAAGTGAATTTGAAGCGCGGATGAAGGAGCTGCTCGGTGCGGAATACGGCGCGTTTTTTGAGGCGCTGACCGAGGAGAGCGAGGTCAAGGGCTTGCGTGTCAATACGAAAAAGGTCAGCATAGCGGGATTTGAGAAAAACGCGCCCTTCCCACTGGAAGCGATCCCTTACGTTCCGGGGGGATACGTGATCTGTGCGGAGGCGGGTGCGGGAAGACATCCCTACCATCATGCGGGGGCGTATTATTTGCAGGACCCGGGAGCTATGGCGACCGTGGCGGCGCTCCCTAAGTCTCTTTGGGAGCGGCAGGGGATTTGCGTGTTGGATCTTTGCGCCGCTCCGGGCGGAAAAACCACACAGCTTGCGGCGGCTTGCGCGCCCGTGGTGGGCGCGGTGCTTGCCAACGAATACGTATCCGCGCGCGCACGCATCCTTGCGGGGAACGTGGAGAGAATGGGCCTTGACAACGTTTGCGTGATCAACGTGGATACCAAGCTGATCGCAGAGTGGTATCCCTCGTTTTTTGACCTTGTTGTGGTGGATGCGCCTTGCTCGGGGGAGGGAATGTTCCGCAAAAACGTGCCCGCAATTGAGGAGTGGAGCCCCAAAAACGTAGAGACGTGTGCCGCGCGTCAGGAGGAGATCCTTGAAAACGGGGCGCGCACGGTCGCTCCCGGGGGGTATCTCTTGTATTCTACCTGCACCTATTCCGTTGAGGAAAACGAGGGGACGGTGTTGCGCTTTTTAAAAAAGCATCCCGATTTTTCGCTTTGCGAGGTGGATGCCTCCTTGCTCCCCTTTACGGCGGACGGGATCGAGGCAGAGGCGGGGTATTCTCTTACAAAATGCCGCCGCTTTTATCCGCACCGCGCGCGTGGTGAGGGGCAATTCATCGCGCTTCTTTTGCGTGACGGAGATGCCAAAAAAGAAAAGGGCGTATGCGCCGATGCGCGGCGCGCGCCCGATAAAAAGGAGGTCGAGGTTGCCGCATCCTTTCTTGAAGAAACGCTGGGGAAGCGCCTTGACGGGCTTTGTGCGATCGGAGGACAGCTGACGCTGTTTTCACGCGAAATGGGCATTCCCCTCCCGCCCTTCGGCGTGGTGGCGGCAGGGTGTGCTCTGGGGGAGGCAAGAAAGGGAAGGATCCTTCCGCACCATCATTTCTTTATGACGTATGGAACAGAGCTTTTGTCTCGCGTGTGTATGGAGCCCGATGACGAGCGCGTCAGGCACTATCTCCTTGGGGAGGAGATTGCCGCCGAGGGGGGGCGCGGGTACACCTCCCTTCTTCTTTCCGTGGGGGAGGAGACGGTGACGCTGGGAGGTGCCAAGGCGTCGGACGGACGACTGAAGAATTATTATCCCAAGGGGCTTCGCATCAAATAAAGGGGGGCGGCACGGCGACCTGCGATAAAGCAGGTCTGCCGAACGATGCTTGCCCTTACGGGCAAGTGATGTCGGCTTCGCCTAATGATGTAGCCTACGGCAATGATGT
>JAZNEQ010000138.1:0-28100 GCA_045588715.1 Eubacteriales bacterium
TACGACTTCTCCTACCGTGCGTTGTAGTGTGTCTTTCCTCGCAAACAGTATACAACAAATTTGTTACAAAATCGTCGCTAATAGCCAGCTTTCATTCCTATTTGTGCTGACGCTTTAGCGGCAGAATGGAGATTTTTATGATCGATCCCATCGCTTCCCTTTTGGGTCAGTGGGCACTCAGCCTGAATATTTACACCGTGATCCTTCGTCTTTTGTTGATCCTTGTTCTATCGGCAATTCTTGGATGCGAGCGCTCCAGCAAGCGTCACGCCGCAGGACTTCGTACTTTTATGGTCGTTTCCCTCTCCACCGCGGTCGCCATGATTCTTGATCTTTACCTTGGCAGAGGGGACACCGCTTTCTTCTTCCCCATCTCTGCCGCATCGCTCATCGGGCTTGCTATCATTACAGTCAATTCGATCCTATATTCGTCAAGAAATCAGATCAAGGGGCTTACCACCTCGGTCGGCCTTTGGTCCTGCGGTATTTTGGGACTGTGCGCAGGCGCGGGGCTTTATACTATTACGTTGGTCATATTCGTTGCTCTCTTGTGTAGCCTTTCCATTTTTCCACGCTTTGAGCGTTATCTTAAAAACCGCTCCAATCACTTTGAGGTACACCTCGAATTAAAAAACATTGCGTATCTGCAAAACTTTGTAACCACCATCCGTGAGCTTGGTATGAAGATAGACGACATCGAGGCAAATACAGCCTACCAAAATTCGGGGCTGAGCGTTTATTCCGTCGCGATCTCTATCAGCAGCGAGGAGCTAAAAAAATACAAAACGCATACGCAGATCATTGAGGCACTCAAAACGCTCGATTACATTTATCACATTGAGGAAATGACTTGAAAACAGCGCTCTCAACTCCACGCCCAAAAGACAGGCGGGGTTGAGAGCGCTGTTTGTTTTTAGCAAAGATTATTTTTCCATTTTCGACATTTCCCGTTGTGCCATCACAAGTCCGTAGTAGATTCCACCTTTTGCCATGAGCTCGTCATGCGTTCCAACCTCGGCAATTCCACCTTGATCCAGCACTACAAGTCGCGTAGCATTTCGCAGAGTGGAAAGTCGGTGCGCAATGGCAATGGTGGTCCTTCCCGAAGAGAGCTTTGCCAGCGCATCCTGGATCAGCTTTTCGGTTTCGGTGTCCAAGGAGGAGGTTGCTTCGTCCAAAATCAAAATGCGAGGATCGTGCAAAAGTGCACGCGCAATGGAGATCCGTTGGCGCTCGCCGCCCGATAGCGTATGCCCCTTTTCCCCAACGTAGGTATTGTATCCGTCGGGCAAACGAATGATAAATTCGTGCGCCCCCGCCATCTTTGCCGCACGGATGACCTCCTCACGTGTAGCCGTTGGCTTTGCGTAAGTGATATTTTGCCATACGGAGCCCGTAAAAAGGAAATTTTCCTGGAGTACAACGCCCATTTGCGAGCGCAGTTGCTCCTCGGGAATGCTTTTTATATTTTTGCCATCGATACATATTTCACCCTCGTCCGTGTCGTACATCCGCATGATCAGATTGATCAGAGTGGACTTTCCGGCGCCCGATTTCCCGACCAAGCCGATAAATTCGCCCGGGCGGATGTGCAGATCGACGTCTTTTAAAACCTCGTGCGCATCCTCGTATCCAAAGGAAACGCGATTGATGTCAATATAACCGCGAAAGGGCGCGGTCGGCTCTCCGGTGCTTGTTTTTTCCTCCGAAGCTTCGTCCATGATCTCATAAACGCGGGTCAAGGAGGTCATCATCATCATAAATTGACGCGGAAAGGTCATCAGCGCCATCATGGGAGCGAAGATCATTCCCGTATATGCCGAAAACTGCGCCATTTCACCCGCACTCATTACCCCCGCAAGCATTTGGTTACCTACGTAGAATAAAAGCACGTATTCACCAAAGCCAAGCAAGAAATGAAGCAGGGGCATAAGCAATGCCCAAAAGCGCTCGAGACGTAGCTGGGTATCACGCTCCAATGCCGCCATTTTCACATACCGTTCTTCTTCCTTTTTTTCCATACCGTAGGATTTTACCACACGGATCCCGGAAAAAATATCGTGAAGAGTTGCGTTGGCTTGAGAATTCATTTGCCATCTGCGGTGGAACATCGTACGCATAAAGCGCCAGAAAAGGCGGAAAGACCAAGCCACCAGCGGCATGGGGATAAGAATAAGAAGCGCTAACTTCCAGTCGTAAAGGAGCATGATAACGGAAATCCCCAAAAGAAGCAAAAACTGCTCTATAAGGTTTGGGAGCTGATTGATCAAAAAGTTTTTGATCTGCTGCGTATCGTGATTTACGCGCACCATCAATTCTCCCGAGGTGCGCTCGGAAATTTTTGCAATCGACAACCTTTGTATTTTTTCAAACACAAGATTGCGCAAACGCACGATCAGATTGTTTCCCGCTACGGTAAGAAAATAGCCGCGAAGAACGCCGATCGCGCGGCGAAGCATATTCGTTATGAGAAGGGATAGAACCACGCCGAAAAAGCCAATAAAAAACGCGGTGTTTTTGGTGACCTCACCCGTGGGCTGTATGTAGGAATCGACCATGGTACGGTTGATCATGGGAATGAAGATCGCCACGACGGTGCTTAAAAAGAAAAGCAACACGGAAACAAGGAGGCGCTTCCACTCACTTTTTGCATGTGTTGCAAGGCGTGAAAGCGACTTGATCTTGGAGGCACAGTGAGGGCACGCATGTGTACCGCGCGGATATGGCTTTCCGCATTTGGGACAGCTTCTTCCCCCCGCTGCGTAAACGCCCGAAAAATCGGTATTTCCAAAACGCAAAAAATGATTTGCGCGTTTGACGGCCACGGCGATCCTTGCCCCTGTGCGGCAGTCTCCGCGCGCAAAGATCACGTGCCTTTGGTCATCCTTTCGTACGTAGGAAACAAAAAAGCAACCGACACCGTTGACAACCTCAAATTTTTCGATGGCTTTCATTTCTTCACGAAGATACAACGCCTCCCCGTGAAAAACGTACAAGGCGTCCTTTGAGATCACACAAAGCGCCTTTACACGCTCTTCTGCGCGGTCGGGGTGGAGATTTGTGCACAAAATGTCGACTGCGTTTTCCTCCCTTAAACCGGGAACACGACGCACTGCCTCCTCCATAAGACGAGATTGAATCTTTGCCATAAATCCCCCTTACAGATAAAGCTCGATCTTTTTAAAGCTTTTCTTATCCAACGCCGCAACACTTGGGATCTCAAAGCGGTTTCCGTTAACGTCCAGCATGATCACACGGTCCTCGCCCGCATGGATCAGATTGCGATAGGTATCGTGAAGCGTAAAGCTTACCTCCCCTTCAGCACATTCCACCTTCCAATAGGAAAAGCCATACCGTTCCTTGACCGAAAGGATCCGCTTGATGACAGGGGCGTAATAACGACGCTTGAGCTCTTCTTTCAAGATAGAAGCATCCTCCCCAAATAATGCAATATCTCGCACGATCCCGATCTCCTCGTTGGAATCATTCAACACAGAGATAAACTCCCATTCAAGCTCAAACGGGAACTCGCGAACCAAAAACGCGCGCGTCTTGATCTCCCCCGTCTCGATATACAAAAAATGATCTTGAAATGAAAAGTGTGCATTTTCGGGTGTCAACCAAACCGTAACGGAAAGCTCTTCCAGCGTTCTCTCCTTGTGATGTATTGCATCTTTCATGATGATATTCCTCCCTATTCACTGATTCCCGCACTTTTGAGCGCCTCTTCCTGCAAGGTGAACAGCTTTTTATAAATGCCACCCTCCTTCTCAAGGAGCTCCTTATGGGTTCCCCTTTCGGCAAGTTTCCCGTGCTCGATCACCACCAGCTCGTCCGCGTCGCGGAGGGTTGAAAGGCGATGAGCGATCATGATCGTTGTTTTCCCGCGAATCAGCTTGCCAAGTGCTTCCTGGATCTTTCGTTCGGTTCCCGTATCCATGGCGGCGGTCGCTTCGTCCAAAATAAGGATCTTCGGATTTTTTAAAATGGCGCGTGCAATAGAGATCCTTTGGCGCTCACCGCCGGAAAGATCCTTATATCCAAAGCCCACACGGGTATGGTAAGCATCGGGCAGTTTCATAATAAAATCATGCGCACCCGCACATTTTGCCGCCTCGATCACCTCGTCAAGCGTGGCATCGGCACGCGCGTAACGAATATTGTCAAGGATCGTTCCGATAAACAGATAGGTCTCCTGCGAAACGATCGCTACACTCCGATAGATGGAAGCAAGCTCCAGATCCTTAACGGGATATCCCCCAAGACGGATCTCACCGTCCTCTGCGTCATACATACGCATCATGAGATTGGCAATCGTGCTTTTCCCCGCCCCCGTATGTCCGACGATCCCTAAAATATGCCCGGCAGGCACCTCAAAGCTGACGTCGTCGATAATCTTTTTTCCTTTTTGATAGGAGAAGGAAACGTGCGAGAATTCAATGCTTCCTTCCAGCGCGGGGATAGAGATCGCATTCTCTTTTTCGCTCACCTCAGGCTCGGCATCCATAATCTCAAAAAGTCTTTGCATGGAATTGGAGCAATTTGCCGTCCAATCAAGAAAATGGATAAAAAATTCAAGAGGAGAAAAAACCATTCCCATGTAGGCGATAAAGGTCAAAATTTTTCCGTAGGTCATTCCTCCCACACCTACGATGATCATCCAGCCTCCAAGCGCCCAGGCGATCACAGTTCCCACGTAAAGGATCTGATGCGCGGCAGGCCACGAAAAATTGGTAAACAGAGAAAGCCGCTTTTCACTGTACGCCAAGGCATCGTTTCTCCCGGTAAAGCGTTTGATCTCTTCTTCCTCCTTGGAGAACGCCTTAACCACACGCATCCCCGAAAAAACGTCTGCCAAAAAACCGTTCATACGCCTGGAATGAGAATAGCGTTTTTGGTGAAGCATCCGCTCACGGCGGAAAAGCCACCGCATCAGCACAAGAAAAACGGGAACGGTGATCAGGGAAAAGAGGGCAAGAACAGGTTGAATGGTGAAAAGAAGCACTCCGACAACCGTGATCTGCACAACGTTGATCAGCAAATACGGAACACCGTCACAAAAAAAGCTGTAGATCGTATTGGCATCCTCGTTGACCTGCGTCATAAGCCCACCCGTTTGTCTGCCTGTAAAGAAGGAGAGAGAGAGGCGCTCGATGGATGAAAAAATTGTTTTTTTCAAATCAAAAACCACCTTGGCGGCGATCACGGAGGTCAGCCAGTTATTGAAGGCGGTTGCTACCATCTTTAAAAGTGCGGTGGAGAGGATCAAGAACAGCACAAGCAAGATCTCGCCGTAAAAGCGCCCCGTGCCAAAGATGACCTCATCATAGAAAAATCCGCTGGAGAGATAAGGAGCTATAATGCTCATGGCAGTCAGCACGATGAGGGAGAGCACGGAAAAAAGCAAATATGCCTTGTATCTCCAAAGAAAAACGAAAAAGCGCCCAAAAAGCCTTCCCTTCTCCATACAGTGAGGACAAACCTTGCGGTTTTGATCGGGATAGCGTAAGCCGCACGTTGGACACTGCTTGGACTTGGGGTCGTCTTTGGGATCGATCTCAAAAGCTTCCCCCTCGCAAAGCTTGTTTGCGTACTTTGAAAAAAGGAAGATCGACTCTTTGCAAAAATTGGTAAACGATGCAAGAAGAAGAGCCGTCTCTCCCCCCTCGCTTTGCCGACTTGCAACAAGTCTTCCACCGGAAAGCAGCTCTTCCACATGAAAGCCGTGAAGCTCGCAAATGGGAAACTCCTCATATTCGATTTCTTTCCATGAAGTATGTAGCGTAGCGGAAGCGCTGCGCCCTCTAACACTTTCCTCAAGGGATATGACCCCCGTGCAAAGGATGATCCTGTCCTTTGTGGCAAACAAATACACATCCGATGAAAA
Source organism: Eubacteriales bacterium (assembly GCA_045588715.1). Taxonomy (GTDB): domain Bacteria; phylum Bacillota; class Clostridia; order Oscillospirales; family CAG-272; genus UMGS1865. Next base: position 5,888 of record JAZNEQ010000138.1, read on the forward strand.
ATAACCTTTGTTGCGGTCGGCGTGTGCTGCCAGTAAGATCTCTTCTGTCGGCATCCCCTTTCCCTTCAAAGAGGCGATCACCTCATCGGGTATGCGGTCAATTTCAAACATGAATTCTCTCCCATGCGTTGTATGTACCCTCCTGTAAGAGGGCCCGCTTTAGCGGTTGCGGTAGTTTTGGTTCTGATTGTTCTGATTGTTGTTCTGATTGTTGTTCTGATTGTTGTTTTGATTCTTGTTCTGATTGTTATTCTGATTGTTGTTCTGATTGTTGTTCTGATTGTTGTTCTGGTTGTTGTTCTGGCTGTTGTTCTGGTTGTTGTTCTGGTTGTTGTTCTGCATATCGGTTGTACTCCTTTTTATTTAAATTTGGATTACAACTTGAGTATGCGCAATCTTTTTGTATTTTATTCAAATCGTACGCAGAATACTGCCATTCCAACTGATCCTTAATTGCAAAGAGAAGGTAAAAAATACCGATGATTGCAGAAACGGAGAAAATCAGTGAGATCGCCCAAAGCCACGGGGCACGCAATCCCAAAAGAATTTCTGTAATTCTCGCTACGGTAGCAAGAAAAAGCAAAATCATCGCCACAAGCGTATATTTTTTAAATTTTTTGTGTAACCTCTCGGTCGATCTGGCGGACACGTTGGAAAAATCGTTATCAAACACCTCTGCCGTTTCCTGCTTTGACATACGTAAAAGCGAACAGAGCAAAAATCCGAAAAGTAAAAAGGTAAATACCGCACCTACAATTTGCACCGCCTGAAGAATACAAAGATCTACGTATGCCTCGTGTGTGTAAAGGGCATATTCATAGGTTCCGTATATTCTTAAATAACGCTCGCAAAGGAAGATCTCAAGCCCTCCCCATAGACCTTGCAAAATTGCAAGAGCGATAAAGCTACGGCGCTTTGGGAAAAAGCTCCCCAAAAACGGCAGTGCCGCACAAAAGAACAACGCGCAAAACGGGCTTGGGAGAAGAGATCGCAGATCCAAACGGATCTCGGCAAGAAAAACCGCTCCGATCATAAAAAGTACAAAGGAGGATCCGATACGGCGCAAGGTAAGAACCCCTTGTTTTGGAAGCATTTCCCGTGCGTAGCGCTCCTCCATCACACCAACCGTCTGCTTGTCCTTCAAAAGAGAAACAAAGCAGCAGATCACACGTATAAGCCACACCACGCCAAAAATCAGCGATGCTGTGGCAAAAAGAAAGCGGAAGAGCCCCACAAAGGCATACCAGTCAAAGGTCATGGTCTCCATTTCGACCTCAAACGGGGTCAGAACAGATATCTCGGGAATACAGGAAAACGCTGACGTAAGCACCGCAAAAAGGGCGCTGAATTTCGCAAGCCGTTCATAACGGGTCTTCCCTTTTTTGTTAGTTGGCAAGTCCTTTCCGCACTCGTCGCAAAACACCCCCAGCCCTAAAAACAGCTCGCGGTATGCAGGAAGCAAAAAAACGACGTGAAAGGAAAGCACCACAAAGGAAAAGAGCAAGATCCAAACGGGTGTCTCGTATGCATTGGCTGCTCCGCTGTCGGGGGTCGCACCGTACAGATAGTACTGTGCCAACAAAGCACCGACGGATACCCACAGCATCTTTTTGAAATTCGAACGGCTTTCATCCAGCCGCCCGTTCAGATCCGCCGCTTGCCGAAGTCCCAATAAAAGCAAGGCATAGCCGATCGCATCGGGCAACACGTCAACGAAGGCAACCACGGGGTTGAACAAAAACAAAAACGCGGGAACACACCAAAAAAGCCCCAATCGGCGCCGCACTTTAAAATGCATACCGTTCTCCTTTCCGAAAAGATTTTTCAATTTTATTTTTTCTTTTTACGCTTCTTCTCTTTTCTCTTGCGCATAAAGGCTTCTCCATCCGCCCTTGCCTGTTCGTTGAGCTTTTGATGCGTTCGCTCATAAGCATCACCTACGCGGTTGACCCATTCGAAGCGTGAGCGGCGAGGGGTGATCTCTTCGTCCCCCTCGCGGCAAATACTTTTGGTACATCCAAGAAGTAACGTAAGATTGAACAAGATCCATACAAGGTTAAAGATGTTGGTAAAAAGTACGACGTACATCTTAACAGAGTCCTGCATGGTAAGGTGTTGCGAAACGTACAGAAGCGCGTAGAGCGCAACGAACACGGTATTTCTTGCTGCTGCAAAGGAAAGCTTTTTAACACCGACACTGTCGCTGATCATACGAATGCCATATAAAAGCGCGCACTGATAAACAATGCCAATGGCAAACATGATCCAATCCGCAATCTCTCTGACGCTTCCATTGACAAAAGGCACATCCAAAAGGAAGAGGGTTGAAACATCCGCCACCAAAAGATACAATGCCCCCAACAACATGGGAAGAAGCAACCACTTGGCAGTATTGAATGCGTCATGGTACTTGCAAAGGGTCATAAGCCCGTAAAACATCAGCAAATAACCTGTAAGAAGAGCCAACGATCCGACACCGAGCGCCTGTATGGTAAGATAAATCAAAAACGAGATCAAATATCCAAGCAATAAATAACCAAAGCCCATGTGTTTGCACCCGTCAATCCTTGCCTTGTGTTCTCAGACAGCAGTTTTTATACTTTTTGCCGCTACCGCAGGGGCAAAGGTCGTTTCTTCCTACCGATGCGGCATCCTTTACCACCGTCTTTCCGGCGTTTTTGACTACGATCTTTTTCTTTTCGTGATGCGCCCCTTCAAATCCCGTGGAGATGGGATTGGCAACCTGCACACGCTCGATGGGTTGGGGACGCGGCATTACCGAAAGAATGGCGCGTACGGTTCCCGTGCGGATCTCCTCTACCATTGCGTCAAACATATCCGCACCCAAAATGCGGTATTCTGTGATCGGATCCCTTTGCGCGTAGGATTGCAGCCCAACGGTACTCTTAAGCTCATCCATCGTGTCGATATGCTCCATCCAGGCACTGTCAACGTTACGAAGCAGGATCGCACGCTCTACCTCGCGGAAGGTCTCCTCTCCAAAGAGCTTTTCTTTTTCCTCATAAGTTTTAAACGCACGGTCAAGAAGCATATCCGTGATCTCTTCCCTTTGAGAGTGCTTTAATTCGCCCCCATAGCGGAAATCGTCTTCGCTTGTCAAAAGACCAAGATAATGCGCGCGCAGTCCGTCAAGATCCCAATCCTCGGGCTCTTCGCCGTGAAGGTAAGTGCCAACGACTCCCTCCACAGACGAAGCGATCATCTTTTTGATCATTTCGGAAACGTCCTCGCCGTTAAGAACGTCCTGGCGCTGACCGTAAATGATCGTACGCTGTTGATTCATCACGTCATCGTAAGCCAAAACGTACTTGCGGCGACGGAAGTTGTTATCCTCAATGCGTTTTTGCGCGTTTTCGATCGCGCCCGACAGGATCTTTGCATCGATCGGCATATCCTCAGGCATATTCAAGGCTCCGATCACGCCCTGCAATCTTTCCGCACCAAACAAGCGCATCAGGTCATCCTGCATAGAAAGGAAGAATCTCGATTCACCGGGATCCCCCTGGCGCCCCGAACGTCCGCGAAGCTGGTTATCGATCCGTCGGCTTTCGTGGCGTTCGGTACCCAGTATAAACAAACCGCCCAGCTCGCATACTTTTTTCGCTTCCGGCTCGATCTGCTTTTTGTATTTGTCCACAAGCTCACGGAAAATACGGCGCGCTTCAAGGATCTCCTCATCGTCGGTATCCGCAAAGCCCGCGCATGCGGCGATCGCCTCATCGGAAATTTGCATGGCACGCATATCTGCCTTTGCCATAAATTCGGGATTTCCCCCCAAGAGAATATCGGTTCCGCGTCCTGCCATGTTGGTAGAGATGGTAACGGCACCCAGCTTGCCTGCCTGTGCCACGATCTCTGCCTCACGCTCGTGATACTTGGCGTTGAGCACGGTATGAGGGATCCCCGCACGCTTCAGTCTTCTTGAAAGCTCCTCGCTCTTATCGATCGAAACCGTACCAACCAGCACAGGCTGTCCCTTTTCGTGGCACTCCACGACCTGACGGACGATCGCCTCGTACTTTCCTTCCATACTTCTGTAAACACAGTCGTTATGATCACGGCGGATCATGGGCTTATTGGTAGGGATCTCTACCACGTCAAGCGCGTAAATTTCACGGAATTCGGTCTCCTCGGTCAAGGCAGTTCCCGTCATACCCGACAGCTTTTTATACATTCTGAAATAATTCTGGAAGGTGATGGTCGCAAGGGTCTTGTTTTCCTTTTGGACCTTGACCCCTTCCTTTGCCTCAATCGCTTGATGAAGCCCGTCGGAGTAGCGTCTGCCCGGCATCAGTCGCCCCGTGAAGGAGTCGACGATCATAACGCCGTTTTCATTGACCACGTAATCCACGTCGCGGTGCATACATCCGTGCGCCTTGATCGCCTGCTGTACGTGGTGAGAAAGCGTTGCGTTTTCGGCATCGTTAAAGTTTTCTACGCCAAAAAAGCTTTCTGCCTTTTTAGCCCCTTGCGAAGTAAGAATGGCATTGTTTGCTTTTTCGTCTACAATATAATCGGCATCGATGGTATCGTGATCCGCCTTGGAATCCATCTCCTTGATCACGTATCTGCGCATGGAACGGACCAAACGGTCGGTCTTTTCATACAGATCGGTGGCGGTTTCTCCCGCCCCCGAAATGATCAGGGGAGTGCGCGCTTCATCCACCAGAATGGAGTCGACCTCGTCCACGATAGCAAACACGTGCCCTCTTTGCACCATCTGCTTCTTGTATACTACCATATTATCACGCAGATAGTCAAAGCCAAACTCGTTGTTGGTTCCGTAGGTGATGTCCGCGTCGTAAGCCGCATGCTTTTCCAAAGAGCTTTGACCATGCACCACCAGTCCCGTCGTGAGTCCCATAAACTCATAAACGCGCCCCATCTCCTCGGCGCCCACGCGTGCAAGATAGTCGTTGACCGTTACGATGTGCACGCCCTTTTCGGTAAGCGCGTTGAGGTATGCGGGGAGCGTTGCCACAAGCGTTTTTCCTTCACCCGTTTTCATTTCGGCAATGCGACCTTGATGCAGCACGATCCCTCCCAGCACCTGAACACGGAAGGGGCGCTTTCCAAGCACGCGGTCGTCAGCCTCGCGAATTGCCGCAAACGCGTCGGGAAGAATATCGTCCAAGGATTCCCCTGCCGCAAGGCGCGCCTTCAAGGCAGGAGTGACCGCGCGCAATTCGTCGTTGCTCATGGCGCGATAGGTATCCTCCAGCGCATCTACGCGATTTGCGATCACGTTCAGCTTTTTGATCTGGCGCTGACTGTACGTTCCGAATATCTTTGTAAAAAGTGACATCTTATAAAATCCTTTCCTCTGCCGCCAAACGGAAATCAACCGCCGGGCGGCAATCAAAGCAATCATATACATTATACAATATATTTTCCTTAAAATATATTATTATATTGTAAACTTTAAAAAAATCCTCTTGTTTCGACTAAAAAAATATGATATCATGTAGGAAAACATCAAGAAAGGCGCTTTGTTTTTTATGAGTAAGATCAATATCGTTCTTCACGAGCCCGAAATTCCCCAAAATACGGGAAACATCGCGCGCACCTGCGCGGCAACGGGTGCTTCCCTTCACCTCATCCGCCCCCTTGGCTTTACCATTGACGACAAAAAGCTTAAGCGTGCAGGACTTGATTATTGGCATCAGCTGGATATTACCTATTACGACGGACTGGAGGATTTTTATCAAAAAAACCCCGACGCCAAGGTGTATTATTTCAGCACAAAAGCAAAGCATCTTTATACCGAAATCGAATATCCCGATCCCGTTTATATCATGTTTGGGAAGGAGACGAAGGGTCTCCCCGAGGAGCTGCTTTATGCCAATCCCGATACGACTGTACGGCTTCCCATGCGTGAGGGACTGCGTTCTCTCAATCTCTCCAACACGGTAGCGATCGCGGTATATGAAATATTGAGACAGGGGAACTTTGAAGCGCTTAAGACCACGGGTGAGCTGACACGTTTTTCCTGGGATGCATAAGGAGAGGATTTAATGAAGCCAACTGTTTTAGTTGCTATGAGTGGCGGTGTGGACAGCAGTGTTGCCGCCTATCTCTTAAAAAAAGAAGGCTTTGACTGCCTTGGTGCCATGATGAAGCTTTTTCGGGAGGATGATCCAACCCTTCTTTTGCCAAAAGAAAAGGCCGAGGACGTTCTTGCGGCAAAAGCTGTTGCCGATGCTCTTGGAATTCATTTTTCCGTAATCAACTGCGCCCGCGAATTTGAGGAACGTGTGATCTCCTATTTTGTAAACACCTATTTGGAGGGTGGAACACCGAACCCCTGCATCCAATGCAATCACGCGATCAAATTCGGACTTCTTTGGGATATGGCACAAAAAATGGGGTGCGGGGCACTCTCCACGGGACATTACGCAAGAATCCAAAAAGACGCAAACGGTCGTGCATTTCTTATGCGCGCCAAGGATCTGTCAAAGGACCAATCCTACGTGCTTTGGCGGCTTCCCCGTGAGATGCTTGAAAACGTATATTTTCCCTTGGGAGAGTTGACAAAATCCGACGTGCGCGAGCTTGCCGCGGCATCTGCTCTTCCAACCGCTCACCGCTCCGAAAGTCAGGACATTTGCTTTATTCCCGACGGTGACTATGCCGCATTTATCGAGAGATATACCAAAAAAAGCTTCCCCTCCGGGGATTTTATCGACAAGAACGGGCGCGTGCTGGGAACGCACAACGGCGCTTTACGGTATACGGTGGGACAAAGAAAAGGGCTTGGCATTGCCTTAGGTCACCCCTGTTACGTCATTTCCAAAAACGCACTTAAAAACACAGTAACCCTTGGCCTTAACGAGGATCTGTTCGGCACCGAGCTTACTGCACACAGCCTCAATCTGATCGCCGCCGACCGCTTGGACGCGCCAACGCGCGTCGAGGCAAAAATACGCTACAGTGCCCTGCCCGCTCCCGCCACGGTAGAGCAGACCTCTCCCGACACCTTTTCCCTTCGGTTTGACACTCCGCAACGTGCCATTACCCAAGGACAATCCGTAGTTCTTTACGATGGAGATACCGTTATTGGCGGTGGGATCATAGATTAAAGCCCGGGGGGTGTCACAAATGCAAAGCGCATTTGTGACACCCCCTCTTTCTGTATTCTTATTTGCCTTGGATCTCGAAAAGAACACCGCGCGCCTCCAGGGTTGCACGCAGTTCACCGTACGGAACCTCATCCGCAGAATTTCCGTACTTTAATGCCAATGCAGCGGCAACGCCCGCCGCCTCCCCCGTAAGGGCACATCCGGGAATGACGCGAGTGATCTCCCAGCCCTCTCCCTCAGCACTGATGATACGCCCCGCCGCAAGGATATTGGGATAGCTGGGATGATACAGGGTTGCGTACGGGATCGTATAGTGAGTACCCGAAACGCGGAAATCCCCGATGGCACCGATCGAATCGGCACAGGTCACACCGTCCTCGGTTCCCATAAAGGTGCTCTTTCCAACGATGTGGCGGATCGTACGGAACTGAGGCATTTCGGGAAGAGTCATGATCTCGCGGCGCTTTGGATCTGTCCCCTCGTATTTTTTCAGCACCATTTCCTTTCCGCAAAGGACAAACTCGGTAATCTCCTCGGCGCTGTCCCCGCGGAAGCACTTCATCACCTTGGGATGTCCCGTACCGTTTGCCGCAGATCCCGTGCAATTCCAACGACGAAAAGCTGCAAGATCCCCGTCTTCGGCATATTTTTTTGCACTGTCGTATGTAAAATCGTGCACCCAATAGCTCAAAAAATTCTCACCAACGGAGCATTCTACCCCCGCACGGTAGGCGATGGCGGCATCCCCCGTCGCATCGATGATCATTTTTGCGGGATAAAAGGAACGCCCTCCCGCATCCTCCACCAAAACACCGCGGCACACGTTCCCCTCCATCACGGGATAGGTTGCGTGAGAATCAAGAACAAGCTCCACTCCTGCCGAAAGGATCCATCGGTCAAGCGCCAAGGAAAAGAAGGTAGGAGAAAAATGCGTAGCGTAGCGCTTACGCTCACGATGCGCAGTAGCCGCTTCCCCTCCCCAACGAGTGGGAAGATCGTCCAATCCTACCGAGGCGGAAAGCTTGATCAGCTCCTCACCGATGCCACCAACCATTTGGTGTCCCTCACCGTCACAAAGCGGTTCGTACCAGCTGATCAACCCTCGCGTAGCAAGACCGCCCAGATTAATGCTTTTTTCGATCAACAGCACCGAAGCGCCCGAGCGTGCCGCAGCAACTGCTGCGCTGACCCCTCCAATACCGCCGCCCACGACCAAAATATCGTGTGCGCATTTCGTAACCGTTTTTATTTCCATACTTTCCCTCCTCTTTTGAATCATCGATTCTATTTTAAAATTACGTTTTCGTCGCCCAAAACTCTTTTGAATTCGCCCACAAGGTAATCACTGAGAGAGATCCCCATGGGGTCGCTTTCGTATTTCTTTTCATCGGCATAGTAGAAGAACAAGGGAAAATCCCCTTCAAAGATAGAAGCCAAATTTTTTGCGTGTAAAAACTCCGTGCCCCTCTTGTCGGGGACACGCAAAAAGATACGGCGCGGTGCCGCACCTTCCGTTTTTCGCGGAGACGTTCTTTGGGACGTATCGGTTGCTCTTTCACGACGTTCTTCCGTTGTCGGTTCTTTTCTAAAATCCTCGGAACGGAAATGATTATTCTCTACCAAAGCCTCCATACGGTGTACCAAAAGCTTGGGAGCTTCCTCCTCGCGCAGAGAAATATTTCCGCTGACATAAATCCCCGTATCCACACGGATCAGATGCTGCATATCGGCATATTGGCGAGCAAAAGCAACGCATTCTATTTCCCCAAGACGATCCTCCACCGTAAAAAACGCCATACGGTCGCCGTTTTTCGTGTTTTTGACGGTAACCGACGTGATCATTCCCGCAACACGCACGTACTCCTTTTCGGCAACGGAGGACTCCTCCCCAACGATGTCAGAGATCTCTCTCGGCTCTAAAAGCGCAATATGCTTCGTGTATTCGTCAAGCATATTCCCCGAAAAATACATCCCCGCCGCTTCCTTTTCCATCATCAGTTTTTCTCTGACGCCAAGCTCAGGAATGTCGGGATATGCGACTGCCGGCTGAATATTTTCGGATGCATCGAACGAGGAAAACATATCGAGCTGTCCGTCAAGATTGTTTTTCCCTTTTTCGGCAGCACGGTCGATCAGCATTTCATACACGGCAAGCAGACGTGAACGATAAACACCCAGGCGGTCAAACGCACCGCCCTTGATCAGCGCCTCCACCATGCGGCGATTGAGGTCGCCTGCAGGCATACGGTTGATAAAGTCCTCAAAGGAGGTAAATCTGCCCCGCTTCCGCTCCTCTAATATTTTTTGCAAAAACTGCGCACCGATGTTTTTCAGAGCCAACAGTCCAAAGCGAATATCCTTTCCGTCGGTTGAAAAATACATACGGCTTTCGTTGATATCGGGGGGAAGCACGCGAATCGCACGTGTAGAGCATTCGGCAATATATTCCGCAATCTTAACCTGGCTTCCGAGAACACTTGTCAAAAGCGCGGAGAAATACTGTCTTGGATAATGGCATTTGAGATAAGCCGTACGGTAAGAGATCACAGCATAAGCCGCGGCATGGGATTTGTTAAAGGCATAGTTAGCAAAGCTTTCCATATCGGAAAAGAGTTGCTCGGCAACCTCCTTCTCAACCCCCTTGGTAAGTGCCCCTGTGACAAACGCCTCACGCTCGGAAAGCAAAACGTCCGCCTTTTTCTTGGACATGGCACGGCGCACAACGTCCGCGTGTCCAAAGGTATATCCGCCAATCTCGCGGAAAATACTCATAACCTGCTCCTGGTAAACGACACAACCGTAGGTAGAGCGTAAAATAGGCTCAAGGAGAGGCGTTGCAAAGGTCACGCGCTCGGGATGATGGCGACATTCAATAAAGGTGGGGATCGAATCCATGGGGCCCGGACGGTAGAGTGCGATCGCCGCAATGATATCATCCAAGGATTCGGGCATCAGGTTTTGAAGCATTTGCCGCATTCCGCCCGACTCAAGCTGAAACACCCCCGCGGTCTTTCCCGAGGAGATCAGCGCATAAGTTTCACGATCGTCCAAAGGAAGCTTTTCGATATCAAAATCAGGTTCAGTTTCCGCGATCATGCTTTCGGCATCGTGAATGATGGTAAGATAGCGCAACGCAAGAAAATCAAATTTCAAAAGCCCCAATTTTGCGATGGTATCCATATCGAATTGGGTCACGGCAGTCCCGTTGCTCAAGGCAAGCGGCACGTAATGGGAGATCGGTCGGTCGGTGATCACCACGCCCGCCGCATGAACGGAAACGTTTCTCGGCATGCCCTCAAGCGCCATAGCAGTATCCAAAAGGCGCTTGACGTTGGGGGAGTCCCCATAAAGACGACGAAGATCCGCCGATGCGGAAAGCGCCCCCTTGATGGTAATATTGAGCTCCTGCGGAACGGCACGCGCGACGACGTCAACCTCCGAATATGCCATGCCGAGGGCACGCCCCACGTCGCGGATCGCCGCACGTGCGGCAAGCGTTCCAAAGGTGATGATCTGGGAGACGTGATCTGCGCCGTATTTTTTGGTAACGTACTCAATCACCTCGTCGCGGCGGTTGTAGCAAAAGTCGATATCGATATCGGGCATGCTAACGCGCTCGGGATTGAGAAAGCGCTCGAAAAGAAGATCAAAGCGAATCGAATCAATATCGGTGATCCCAAGAACAAAGGCAACAAGACTTCCCGCACCCGAGCCTCTTCCGGGGCCAACGGGAATATCCTTTGATTTTGCATAATTTACGTAATCCTGCACGATCAAAAAGTAATCGGCATATCCCATCTTTCCAATCACGGAAAGCTCGTATTCGATCCGTGCGAGATATTCCTCCCTCTTGTGTTCGGAAAAGGTAATGTGTCCCTTTTCCACACGGCGAGCAAACCCCTGTGCGGTAAGACGCGTAAGGCATTCGATGCTGCTCTCCCCCGCAGGGCACGGGAACTTGGGAAGATAGGTCGTTGAAAAATCAAATTCCACGTGGCAGCGCTCGGCAATACGGCAGGTGTTTTCAAGGGCTTCGGGATACTTGCGAAAGGTCATAGCCATTTCGTTGGTATCCTTGAGATAGAACTCGTCCGTAGCAAAGGCAGCGGGTCTGCCTGCATCGACCGTGGTATTGGTTTGAATGCACATCAGCACCGCCTGCGTATTGGCGTCGCTTCGGCGCAGATAATGGCAGTCGTTGGTCGCAACAAGACCGATATCACATTCCTTTGCAAGATTTACAAGCAAGGGAAGCACGGTCTTTTGCTCGGCGATCCCGTGATCCTGGATCTCAATATAAAAATGATCCTTGCCAAAAATCTCTTTGTATTTTTGTGCCTGTACCCTTGCGTTTGAAAAATCTCCGCGCGAGAGCAGCTTAGGAATCCTTCCGCCAAGACAGGCAGAAAGAGCGATCAGCCCCTTTGAGTAAGTGCGCAAAAGCTCGTCGTCGACACGCGGCTTGTTATAAAAGCCCTCGGTAAAGGAGCGGGAAACAAGCTCGGTCAAATTTCGGTAGCCCTCCATATTCTCGCACAAAAGCACCAGATGGTCGGCATACCCTTCCCCGGCGTTGGTTTTGTCAAAACGGGAGTCGGGAGCTACGTAGACCTCGCATCCGATGATGGGCTTGATCCCTGCTTCACGGCAAGCGCGGTCAAAGGCGACCGCACCGTACATCACGCCGTGGTCGGTGATGGCAACCGCCTCTTGTCCGCATTCCTTCACCCTTTGGGGAATCTCCTCAATGCGGCAAGCACCGTCAAGCAGGCTATATTCACTATGCAAATGCAAATGCACAAATCCGTTCATAAAGTCGTTCCCCTTTCCTGTTTTCTTATTTTGCTCCGTGTCGCTCTCCGTATTCGTGTGCGATGTCCAGCAGCTTTTGCAATCGATGATTGAGCCCGGATTTTGAAATGGGCGGAACGTGCAACGCCCTGAGCTCGTCCAGCGTAGCATCGGGATTCCGGTAGCGCAAAAGCGCCGTCGCACGCAAGCCCTCCTCAAGTCCGTCAAGCCTGCCCGTGTCCATCAGGATACCGATCGCCTCCATCTGCCGCGCCGCCGCGGAGATCGATTTTTCGATATTCCTTGCAACGCAATTGGTAGCACGGTTCTCATTGTTGCGTATGTCACGCTCAATGCGCGTGTTGTAATATTCAAAAACCAAGTGAACAGATCCCAAAAGTGTCAGAAGATCGGCGATCGAGGCGCTGTCCTTGTAATAAAGTCCAACCCCCGCAGTCCGTTCAATGCGGCGCGGAGGGTATCCCACATCCTCCAGAAAAGAGGAAAGCACACGCTCACCGCGCCCGCCCGACATGGAAAACTCCAAATGTGAGGACTTTTGGGGGTCATTCATGCTCCCCATGCATAAAAACGCGCCTCGCAGGAAAGCGGAGCGGCAATTTTCGCAGGAGGAAAACTTTAAAATGGCATCTGCGTCCGCACGTTCGGCTTGAAGGTGCGAAACAAGCTTTGCGCATGCGGGAGAGGAAACGGTAAGAACGGTGGCGCGGTGCCCGTGATAAGCTTGTTCCTCTTCCGTCACGTCCTTTGCAAAGACCGTTTCAATCGACGATTTGATCAACGGAGCAGATGCCGAAAAACGGCACTTAAGGGTTACCGTTTGGGCACTTTGCCGTTCGGCGATCAGCAATGCTCCTGCGCAAAAAGCACGCCTGCAGCAATTCTTTTTTATGGGGAGAGCAAAAAGCTCCTCCCGTAGCGTGTCAGCAAAAGACATAACTAACTCTCCTTACAAAAAGCGGATCTCACATTCAAGAGCCACACCCGTTTGGGCATATACCCTTTCTTGGATCACGTCAACGAGGGTACGCACGTCCTTTGCCGTAGCACCGCCGCGGTTAACGATAAATCCGGCATGCTTTTGAGAAACCTCGGCACCTCCGACGCGAAATCCCTTAAGACCGCAATCCTCGATCAATTTCCCTGCAAAGTGCCCCTCCGGACGCTTAAAAACGCTTCCCGCGCTTGGATATTCCAGGGGTTGCGTGGTTTTTCTGCGTTCCATCAGTTCCCGCATCGTTTTTTGTATCTCCTCCCGTGTCCCCGTCTTAAGCTTGAAGGTCGCCTCCAAAACGATCATAGAAGGATTTTTTTCATAGGCGCTTGTGCGATAGGAAAAGTCCTGGTCCTCCCCTTCAAGAGTACCGCAAGCTCCACGCTCCATATCAAAATATTCGCTCCTGACGCAAACGTCTGCCACAGATCCGCCAAAGGCACCCGCATTCATAAAAACAGCACCGCCGACAGTACCGGGGATCCCATACGCAAACTCCATACCGCACAGCGACGCGTCCCTTGCCATGGAGGCAACGGAAGTGATCGGGGCACCCGCCCCAACCCTTACGTAATTACCTTGAATACATACCTCGCGAAACGACGTTGTAAAAACAATAACGCCGCGATAGCCGCGATCCGAAAAAACGACGTTGCTGGCGTTTCCTATAACCGCTACGTCAACCTTGGTATCACGCAAAAGAGCAAGCACCGAAAGAAGCTGTTCACGCGAGGTAGGAAAGACAGCCAGATCCGCACATCCTCCGATCCGAAAGGAGGAATACATCGCAAGGGGAAGATCCCTGACCGCTTCAACGTTGAATTGCTTCAGCACGTTATGCAATTTTTCCATCATCACACCCCCCGTCGGCAGCGTTTGCCTGATTCTTACTTTACATTATACTCTCATCCCACAAAAATTGCAATATAAAAAGCAAAAAAAAAAAATATTCTTGTTTCCTCTCTTGCAAAAAAGAAGAAAATGGGATATAATAAAGTGAATAGATGTTTCCATTCTCATGCATTAGAAACACACGACTGTTTTTTGAAGGAGGATCACCGTCATGAAGCAAGAAAAAAAAGAGATCCGAATCGGACTTTTGGGCTTTGGATCTATGGGAAGAACGCACACGTGGGCGGTGAAAAATCTTCCGTTTTTTTACGGTGAGCTCCCCTTTTGTGCCATTACCGCAGGTGTCCTGACCACGACCTCTGAAAAGACCCAACGCGTTGCCGAGGAATTTTCCATTGCGCGCGCATACACCTCGGAGGACGAAATGATCAACGATCCCTCCATTGACGTCATCGATATCTGCACTCCCAACTGCTATCACTTTGAAACTTTGAAAAAAGCAATCGAAGCGGGCAAGCACGTGCTTTGCGAAAAGCCGCTGTGCACAACGCCAAAAGAAGCAGAGATCATTGCCTCCCTCCCCAGAAAAAAAGGACAGGTTACGGGCATGGTATTCAACAACCGATGGCTTTCTCCCGTTCTGCGCGCAAAGCAGCTCATTGACGAAGGGCGTATTGGCAGAGTGCTTTCCTTTTCGGGCGCTTACCTGCACAGCAGCGCCACCGATACTACACGGCGCGCGGGTTGGAAACAGGACAAGACCGTTTGCGGCGGGGGGGTACTCTTTGACCTCGGCTCACACGTCATCGACCTCTTGTCTTACTTGATCGGTCCTCTTTCCACCGTCAGCGGAATGTCCCAAATTGCCTACCCCGTCCGCACGGGCAGAAACGGTGAGCCCTGGCAGACAAATGCGGATGAATCCTTTTATATCCTCGGAAAAACAAAAAACGGCGCCTCGGGTACGATTACGGTTGGAAAGCTTCAGCCGGGAGCAAACGATGATCTCTCCTTTGAGATCTATGGCGAATGCGGTGCTCTCCGCTTTTCTCTGATGGAGCCCAACTGGCTTTATTTCTATGACAACACGCTCCCCGCGGGCACCATTGGCGGAGAGCGCGGATTTGTACGGATTGAGTGCATCGGACGCTACCCCGATCTCATTTTCCCCTCTGTAAAAGCACCTGCGGGATGGCTTTACGGTCATCTTGCCGGCATGCACGCATTTCTTTCGGCGGTCTCTCAGGGAACAGAATTTGCCCCCTCCTTGACCGACGGACTTTACGTTCAGCGAGTAATGGATGCGGCATACCGCTCGGACGCTGCAAACGGTATCCGCACCGAGGTGGCATCATGTTAGTTATTGGACTTACGGGCCCCAGCGGCGCGGGTAAGGGTGAGGTCAGTACCCTTTTCGCCTCCTACGGGCTCCCCATCATCAATGCAGACCACATTTACCACGAGCTCCTTTCCCCCCCCTCCTCTTGCCTTAAGGAATTGACGGAGGAATTTGGAAGTGAGATCCTGACCCCCTCGGGTGAATTGGATAGGTCCCACCTTTCCTCTCTTGTCTTTTCCGATCCAATGGCGCTTGCGCGACTGAACTCCATTGCGCACAGATACGTCATGGAGGAGATCCGCAGGCAGCTGCGGCATCTTCGTAAACGGGGGATCTCTGCCGCGGTTCTCGATGCTCCGCAGCTTTTTGAGGCAGGCGCCGATCGGGATTGCGCGACCGTTGTTTCCGTCCTTGCGAAAAAGGAAATTCGCCTTGAGCGCATCATGGCGCGCGACGGGATCAGCGCACAAAACGCTCTGCAAAGGATCAACGCACAAAAGAGTGACGAGTATTTTCGTGCGCATTCGGATTACGTGATCGAAAACAACGATTCCCTTGATCACCTACGTCCCATCGTTGAAAAAATTCTTTTGGAAGTGGGAGTGATCGACGGGTGAAATTCAATTTACGACGCGTTATCATCCTTTTGCTTTTGATCGCACTTTCGGTTGGCGTGGGAATTTCCTTTGATGCCGTTGCGACTGCCGTGGAAAAGCACAACTATCCAATGGATCCTACCCTTGCAGAGGATCTGCGCTCCAATGCACAAGAATTTGGTATTCCTGAACACATCCTTTGGGCCTTTGTTAAGGTGCAAAGTGATTTTTCAAGCAACAAGGTAAGCAAAGACGGCAGCATTGGGCTTACCCAATTGACCCCCGAAGAATATTCGATGATCACCGAGTCCATTTTAAAAGAAGACGCAAAGGACGCAGCACTTCTTTATGCGCCCCTTCCCAATCTCCGTTGCGGTACTGCGTATCTGTCTTATCTCTTTCATCGCTACGGCGTTTGGGAGACGGCATTCGCCGCTTATGAGGTTGGTACCGATACCGTGGATGCTTGGCTCCTTGACGAAGCCCTTTTGGGTGAAAGAGGAACCCTTGCAACCATTCCCGATGCGCACGCCGATGATTTTGCAAAAGAAGTGTCCCGCGCCGCCGACAATTACAAACGCTTATATTTTGAATCCAAATAAAAAAGGAGATATCCAACATGTCAGAAACCAAGCCTTACGTTTACGAAAAAAAGACCGTTTATGAAAAAGCCGGAAAAAAGATCGTTGAAGCTGCATACGATTACGCAAAAAATTATATGACCTTTCTCGACAAGGCTAAAACTGAGCGCGAGGCAGTGGAAGAGTGTGTCCGCATGGCAGAGGCGGCAGGCTACCGCCCTTATTCCCTTGGTGACGAGCTTCACCCCGGTGACAAGCTTTACTATAACAACCGCGGCAAGAACATTTTTGTTTTCCGCATTGGAAGCGAGCCGATCAATCAAGGAATCCGTATCACGGCCGCGCACCTCGATTCTCCCCGTCTTGACTTAAAGCAGGTTCCCCTGTACGAGGAAAACGGGATGTGCTTCCTCAAAACCCACTATTACGGCGGTGTGCGGAAATACCAGTGGCTCGCAATGCCGCTCGCTCTTCACGGCGTTGTTGTGAAACAGGACGGAACGCAAGTTAAAATTACGGTGGGTGAGGATGAAAGCGACCCCGTTATGTATATCACCGATCTTCTTCCCCACCTGGCAGCGGGTCAGGCAGGAAAAACGATCAAGGAGGTGTTCCCGGCAGAACGGCTCAACATCATCGTTGGCTCCAAGCCTCTTGACGGCGAGGAAAAGGAGAGCGTAAAGCTTGGTGTGCTCGATCATCTTTACACCACCTATGGGATCACTGAGGAGGATCTCCTCTCTGCGGAGCTTTGTATCGTCCCCGCAGCACGCGCAAGAGACGCAGGCTTTGATCGCTCTATGATCTGTGCTTACGGTCATGATGACCGCGTGTGCGCATATCCCTCGATTACGGCACTCATCGATTCCGAGGATACGACTCACACCTCCATGTGTCTCCTTGTTGATAAGGAAGAAACGGGAAGCGACGGCGTTACGGGAATGCAGAGCAGTTTGATCATCGACGTAATTGCCGAGATCGCCAAAGCGTTGGGCGGCAACGCGGCAACCGTACGCGCAAATTCCAAGTGCTTCTCCAGCGACGTCAGCGCAACCTTTGACCCCAACTTTGCAGAGGTTTACGAGCATCGCAATTCTTCCCTCCTCGGTTGCGGTGTCAGTGTATGCAAGTACACGGGCAGCGGCGGTAAGGGCGGCACCTCGGATGCCAGCGCAGAGCTTGTCGGCTGGGTTCGCCGATGCCTTAACGAAGCCGGCGTGGTATGGCAAACGTGCGAGCTTGGAAAAACCGACGTCGGCGGTGGCGGAACCGTTGCCAAATACCTTGCCAAGCACAACATCGATACCATTGACATCGGTGTTGGCGTTCTCTCCATGCACGCTCCATACGAGTTGATCTCCAAGGTAGACCTGTACGAGGCATACCGCGCATTCAAAGCGTTTTATAACTTCTGATATGCTGGAAAAGCTGAAAGAAGCAGAGGAAAAATATCTTCATCTTGAGGCGTCGATGTCCGATCCCACAGTGGCTTCGGATCCCGCGCGTTGCGCGCAGATCGCCAAGGAATATAAGCTCCTCTCCCCCATTATTGAAAAATACCGTGCGCTTCAACGCTCTGAGCGCGACGTACTCGATACCCTTTCTCTCCTTGAGGAAACCTCTGACCCCGAGCTCCGTGCTCTTGCCTCGGAGGAGCTTCGTGCCGCCAAGGAAAGCTCTGCGCGCCTTACGCAAGAGCTCACTCTTCTGCTCCTGCCCAAGGATCCCAACGATGAAAAAAACGTGATGGTGGAGATCCGTGCGGGAGCGGGCGGCGAGGAAGCGGCGCTGTTTGCCGCCGTTCTTTACCGTATGTACTCAATGTACGCCGCATCGGCAGGCTTTCGTGTCTCTCTGTTATCAGAAACTCCCACCGAGCTCGGCGGCTACCGTCAGCTTGCCTTTCAGATCGAGGGCGAGGGTGCATACTCACGCTTTAAATACGAAAGCGGCGTACACCGCGTTCAGCGTGTCCCCGAAACAGAATCGCAAGGACGGATCCAAACCTCCACGGCAACCGTAGCTGTGCTTCCCGAGGCAGAGGAGGTGGAGGTGGAGATCAATCCCGCCGACCTTGTTTTTGAATCCTGCAAGTCCAGCGGTGCCGGTGGTCAGCACATTAACAAAACCGAATCCGCTGTACGTCTTTTGCATAAGCCTACGGGAATCGTAGTGGAATGTCAAGAAGAAAGAAGCCAGTTTAAAAACAAGGACAAGGCACTTAAAATGCTCCGCACCATTTTGTACGATAAAAAGGTGCGTGAGCAGGATGAAGCGATCGCCTCCGACCGAAAGCGCCAGGTTGGTACGGGGGACAGAAGTGAACGTATCCGCACATATAACTATCCGCAAGGGCGCATCACCGATCACCGCATCGGTCTTACGGTATTTTCAATCGACCGTTTTCTTGACGGTGAGATCGGCGCTATGATCGACGCGCTTGCCACCGCGGAGACTGCGGAAAAGCTAAAGCAACAGGACTGAATAAAGCAATGAACACCGAATATATCAAAATGACAGATTCCCCCACCGACGACGAAGCGCTCCGTCGCGCCGCCGAGCATATACGCGGCGGCGATCTTGTGGTATTTCCGACCGAAACGGTCTACGGCTTGGGCGGTGACGGAACCAACGCTCTGGCGGCAGGAAAGATCTATGCCGCCAAGGGTCGCCCCTCCGACAATCCGTTGATCATACATATCGCGGTTCCCTCGGATGCCGAAAAATACGCGTATACCAATGCGACCTATGAAAAGCTTGCACAGGCATTTATGCCGGGACCTTTGACCGTGATCCTTCCAAAGCGAGACATCATCCCCACGTCTACCACGGGTGGACTTGACAGCGTTGCGATCCGCTGTCCCTTACATCCCGTGGCACATCGTTTGATCGAGCTTTGCGGTCTCCCGATCGCCGCCCCCTCTGCCAATCTTTCCGGCAAGCCCTCTCCCACCTGTGCCGAGCACGTAAGAGTGGATCTTGACGGGCGCGTCAGCATGATCCTTGACGGTGGAGAAAGCGAGATCGGCTTGGAATCTACCATTGTAAAAATCGATGGGGACAGCATTACACTTCTTCGACCCGGGGCGATCACCTATGACGCGCTTTGTATGGTTTGCGACAAGGTAACCATTGCAGATGCTGTGACGCATCGCCTTGCCGAAAATGAGCGTCCTCTTTCTCCCGGCATGAAATACCGCCACTACGCCCCTACGGCACCCTTGATCCTTTTATCCGGCACAAGCAAGCAATCCCTTGCCTTTTTGCAGAATGCGCAGAAAAATGAAAAATGCGCCATTCTTTGCTACGATGAGGAGCTTGCACATTTGAACAACGAGCGACTTTTCTCTGTTGGAAAGGAAGAGGATCTCTTAGCACAAGCCCACAGGCTGTTTCATGCGTTGCGCGATGCGGACGCAACAGATGCCGAGATCATCTACGCGCATCTCCCCCCCACAAACGGTCTTGGGCTGGCACTTTACAATCGCATGATCCGAGCAGCGGCACATACGGTACTGCAGCTTTAAGAGATAGATAGAAAGGAAGCACGATTGAATGGCAAAAAAGCAAAAAAAAGACGAAGCAAAAGAAATTGTATATGCCCCCATCGTTTATCAGCCGATTACGGAAACCATTGAAAAAAACTATATGCCCTACGTTATGAGCGTGATCGTGGCGCGCGCGATCCCCGAGATTGACGGATTGAAGCCTGCGCACCGCAAGCTCCTTTACACCATGTACAAAATGGGGCTGCTCACGGGTCCGCGCACCAAAAGTGCAAACATCGTAGGACAAACCATGAAGCTCAATCCCCACGGTGACGCGTCGATTTACGAGACAATGGTACGCCTCACCCACGGAAACGCCACCCTTCTCCACCCCTTGGTTGACTCGAAGGGCTCCTTTGGTAAGCAATATTCCTCGGAAATGAAATATGCGGCAGCGCGTTATACCGAATGTAAGCTGGACACTATTTGTCACGAGCTTTTCACGGGAATCGACAAGGATGCCGTGGACATGGTCGACAACTACGATGCCACGATGAAGGAGCCCGTGCTTCTTCCCACCACCTTCCCCAACATTCTTGTCATGCCAAACATGGGAATTGCGGTAGGTATGGCATCTAACATCTGTTCCTTTAACCTTTCCGAGGTTTGCGACGGCACCATTGCCCTCCTTCGAAAGCCCAACCTTTCGGTAGAAAAAATGATGGAGCTGATCAAGGCTCCCGATTTTTCCGGCGGCGGTATTCTTCTTTATGATAAAGAGGAAATGCAAAAGATCTATTCCACGGGACAGGGCTCTGTCAAGTTGCGCGCACGCTACGTTTACGACAAGGCACAAAGCTGTATCGATATTATTGAGATCCCCTACTCGACCACCATCGAGCTGATCCTTGCCAAGCTTACAACGCTTTACAAGGAAGGAAAGATCAAGGAGGTCACCGATTTCCGAGATGAGATAGGACTGAGCGGCTTTAAGCTGACCCTGGATATCCGCCGCGGAGCTGATCCTGAAAAGGTGATGGCAAAGCTCTTTAAAATGACACCTCTCGAGGATAGCTTCCGCTGTAACTTTAACGTGCTGATCAACTCCACGCCACGCACGATGGGAGTTTGTGAGATCCTTTCTGAATGGATCAAGTTCCGCTTGGAGTGTATTCGACGCGAACTCCGCTATGATCTTGGCAAAAAGAAGGACAAACTTCATCTTTTGCGCGGTCTCGGCAAGATTATGCTTGACATCGACAAGGCGATCCGCATCATCCGCAAAACCGAAAAAGAGGCAGACGTTGTTCCCAACTTGATGAAGGGCTTTGACATCGATGAGATCCAGGCAAATTATATCGCCGAGATCAAATTGCGCTACCTCAACCGCGAGTATATTCTCAACCGCCTTTCCGAGATCACCGAGCTCGAACGCGAGATTGCCGAAATGGAAGAGATCCTGCGCGACGAGCTAAAACAAAAGGCGCTCATCATTTCACAGTTAACAGAGATCAAGAAAAAATATGCTCAACCGAGAAGAACGCAGATCCTTTCCGCTGAGGAGATCAAGGAATACAAGGAAGAGGAGCACATCGAAAACTACCCCGCCCGCTTCGTTTTGTCGCGCGACGGATATTTCAAGAAGATCACCTTCCAATCTCTGCGCGGGAACGACGAGCAATCCTTTAAGGACGGTGATGCACAATTGCATCTTACGGACGGACAAAACACCGACAATCTGATCTTCCTTACCAACCGTCAAAAACTTTACCGCGCACGTGCCGACGAATTTGACAACACCAAGGCATCGGCACTTGGAGACTACCTCCCTGCCAAATTTGAAATGGAGCCCGATGAGAAGCCCATTCTTATGAATATTCAAAACAAGTATCCCGAAAAAGAAAATCTTGTTTTTATCTTTGAAAACGGAAAAGGGGTACGCGTCTCCATTGCCAATTACGAAACGACGGGAAATCGCCGCAAGCTTACCTCTGCATATTCTAAAAACTCTCCCATCGTGGCGGCATTTTATGAAAAGGCCCCCATGGATATCATGCTCATCTCCTCTGACAAGCGCGGCATTATCATTAAATCCTCGCTGATCCCCTTAATGTCTACCCGTACCTCGGGCGGTGTTACTCTAATGTCCTTGAAGAAAGGAACAAACCTCGTTTCCGCAACGGCGGATCCCAACGAGATCCCCGCAGATACCAAAGGCATGAAAAAAATCAAGATCCCCGCTTCCGGTGTTCTTCTTTGATAACTGAAAGGAACCAAAAAAATGGCAAAAAACGAAAAACAAAAATCCACCTTTTCAAAGCCTGCACGCGCGTTGGCACTGGCAATGGCGATCCTTGTTTCGTCGGGTGTCGTGGTATATCTGATCACCTTTATTTTAAGTCTGTTTGGGATCTCCGTTTAATTTCTAAGCAAAAAAAGAAGTCGGACAAA
>JAZNEQ010000139.1:0-8715 GCA_045588715.1 Eubacteriales bacterium
TGACGGAGGTATCGAGATCCGCAAGGATCACTGCCGCCTCCGTTCCCTCCAAAGGTTCTGCACACACCTCTGTGGCGATCCTACGCATTTGAAGCTCCAATTCGAGCATACGGGCAAACACCGCATCCTCGGAAAGGATCAGAACGGAATTTATCATTTTACCACGATGTTAATGATCTTATTGGGAATGCTGATCTCCTTGATCACCGTTTTTCCCTCAAGGAAAGGAATGATCTTTTCGTTTGCCTTTGCAGCAGCGATCGCATCTGCCGCAGGACAGTTGAGGGGCAGCGAAACCGTTGCGCGCACCTTTCCGTTGACCTGGACTGCGACCTCTACGGTACTGTCCACAGTTTTCGCTTCATCCCATTCCGGCCATGCAGCAAGGGAGCAAAGCCCCTCTCCGCCAAGCATTTCCCAAAGCTCCTCACAAAGATGCGGTGCAAAGGGCGAGAGCAAACGAACGATGATCATAAGCTCATCCTTGGTAAGAGAGCCAACCTCATAAATATCATTGAGGAGCGCCATCATCGAAGCAATTGCCGTGTTAAATTTCAATTCCTCAATGTCAAGGGATACCTTCTTCACCGTCTTGTGGATCGCCGTTTCAAGCTTGGGAGTGACACCCTCACCCTTTACGATGTCCATCAGATCGGCAACTCTTTCAAGGAATCTCTTGCATCCCTTCATAGAGCTTTCGTTCCAGGGCGCGGCGCTTCCATAGTCTCCCATGAAAAGAACGTAGGTACGGAGAACGTCGGCGCCAAATACGTCTACCACGTCGTTAGGGTCTACGACGTTGCCCTTGGACTTGGACATTTTGTCACCGTCGGGACCGAGAATCAAGCCCTGTGCAGTTCTCTTTGCGTAAGGCTCGGAAACGGGCACAAGGTCAAGATCGTAAAGGAACTTGTGCCAGAAGCGGGAATAGATCATATGGCGCGTTACGTGCTCCATGCCTCCGTTGTACCAGTCGACGGGAAGCCAGTAGTTCATCTTTTCGCGATCGGCAAAGGCGTTGGTGTTTTTGGGATCGATATAGCGCAGGAAATACCAGGACGATCCGGCCCATTGAGGCATGGTATCGGTTTCTCTCTTTGCATCTCCCTTACACTTCGGGCACTTGCAATGAACGTAGGAATCGATCTTTGCCAAGGGGCTTTCTCCACCCTCACCCGGCTCAAAATGCTCGACCGTGGGAAGCCTTAAGGGAAGCTCCTCGTAAGGAACGGGAACGATCCCGCATGCAGGACAGTGAATGATCGGAATGGGCTCACCCCAATATCTCTGGCGATTGAATGCCCAATCCTTCATCTTGTACTGTACACCCATCTCACCGATGCCCGCTTCGGTCAGATGCTCGATCATGCGGGCAATGGAATCCTTTTTATTGGTAAAGCCGTTAAGGAAGTCGGAATTGACCATCTCGCCGTCACCCGTATAGGCTTCGCGGGAGATATCCCCTCCCTTGATGACCTCGACGATATCGATGCCAAACTTCTTGGCAAAGGCATAGTCACGCTCGTCGTGCGCGGGAACCGCCATGATCGCACCTGTGCCGTAGCCCATCATTACGTAGTCCGAAATATAGATCGGGATCTCTTTTCCCGAAACGGGGTTGATCGCCGTCAAGCCCTCGATGCGGACACCGGTCTTATCCTTGACCAGCTGCGTGCGCTCGAATTCGGTCTTTTTCGCACACTCCTCACGGTAAGCATCAAGTGCTTCGATATTCGCGATCTTATCTCTGTTTGCCTCGATGATCGGATGCTCGGGAGCAATGACCATAAAGGTCACTCCAAAGAGCGTATCGGGGCGCGTGGTGTAAATGCGAAGCTTTTCGTTAAGCTCACGAACGGTGAAGTTGACAAAAGCACCCGTTGATTTTCCGATCCAGTTGACCTGCTGCTGCTTTACGTTGGGAAGATAATCCACTTCTTCAAGTCCCGAAAGAAGCTTGTCTGCATATTCGGTAATACGAAGATACCAAACAGCCTTGGATTTTTGCACAATATCGCTGTGACAGATATCGCACTTTCCGCCCTGGGAATCCTCGTTGGAAAGAACCACCTTACAGCTGGGGCAGTAGTTGACCAGCGCCGTATCACGGAACACAAGTCCCTTTTCAAACATTTTAAGAAAGATCCACTGCGTCCAGCGGTAGTAGTCCTCTTCGGTGGTATCTACAACGCGAGACCAATCGAAGGAAAAACCGACGCGCTTAAGCTGAGATGTAAACTTTTCAATGTTTCGGTCGGTCACCACGCGGGGATGAAGCCCCGTTTTAATGGCATAGTTTTCGGTCGGAAGGCCGTATGCGTCAAAGCCGATCGGGAACAAAACGTTGTATCCCTGCATTCTTCTCTTGCGGGAAACCACCTCAAGCCCCGAATACGCCTTGATATGTCCTACGTGCATTCCCGCACCGCTGGGGTACGGAAACTCAACCAGGTTATAGTACTTGGGCTTTTTGCTGTGATCCTCGGCGCGGAAAGCCTGTGCCTCGTCCCACTTCTTTTGCCACTTGGGTTCAATTTGTTTAAAATCGTATTTCATGTTTAGTCCTCCCGTGTATCCTCTGTGTCGTCAAGACCGACAAATTGTATTTCTTCGGCATCGCCATACAGCTTTTCCAGCTGATAAAAATCGCGAAGCTCACGATTGAAGATATGAACGATGACGGTGCTGTAATCAAGCACGATCCAGCCGTCGCTGTCACGTCCCTCGAAATGCACGGGATCTACGCCGCGCAGACCGAGCTTATATTCCAATTCTCCTCCCAAGGACTTGACCTGCGTGCTTGAGTTACCCGTGCAAATTACAAAGTAATCGGTGATCACGGTTTGGTCATTCACACGCAAGACCCGAAGCTTGTTTGCTTTTTTTGCATCCAAGACGTCAAAAATAGCATGGGCAAGCTCCAAGGGCGTCGCACCCTTCAAGGACGGCAATTGCTGTTGCATTGTTTCATCCATTCCAAAAAATCCTTTCTGTATATAGAAAATTAAATTGCTTACAAGATCAAATACGCAAAGCGGATCTATGCTTTATCGCTCTGCCGTATAAATTTGGTGAAATTCTTCGTTTTGCAGGCGGTCAAACACACCGTTCGGATCGAAGGAGATCCCCTCGCCATCCTCCTCCCAATTCAGATAATACCCGATCATCTGCTTTGCGGGGGAACGCTTGAGAACGTAGTACCATGCCCCACTCTTTCCCTTCACCGCTTGTCCGGAAAGCGTCGCCATGGGAATATCACCGGCATCAGCGCGGCGTAAGATCCCGACGGTGCGGATCGCCGCCGGCAATCCGATATCCGTTTGCACACCGGTCAGCGCCAGTCCCGTGACACGCAAAAGCTGAGAAAAGGTAATTGCCTGACACCGCTTTGCAAAGGCACTGAGGAATTTTTTTTGCGCATCAAGTCTACCGAGATCCGCATTGACGTATCCCGAACGGTAGCGCACAAACTGTTCTGCCATTTCACCGTCAAGAAGCGTTTTTCCCGCTTTCAACCTGATTTCAAGCCCCTGTGCGGGATCGGAATACTCCATATCCCGATCGATCTCAAGCTCAACGCCTCCAATGGCATCTACAAGCGCTTTGAAAAAATCAAGCTTGAGGGTAACAAAATAATCAATTTTAACGCCAAGAGCTTCTGATAAAAAGCTCTTCATTCCCGCAGCCCCCAGGGCTTGCATGGCACCGTTCAGCTTTTTATAGCTCCCCTTCGTGTATTCGGTATAGGTATCCCGCGGGATTTGCAGAATACGCGCCTCGGAGCGTGTTTCGTTGATTGCAATTAAAAGAATACTGTCGGTCAACCGTTTGGAATGATCGCATCCCAACACCAAAAAACGAGTAATTTTATCCTTTCCAACGTTTGATTGGTCAATTGCCGTGACAGAAGCCACACTATGTTGAAGCAAAAAAGACACCACCGAAAAAAGAATTAAAAAAGAGACAAAAGAGCGGCATAATCGATTCATTTTCATACCTCACATCTCCAAAATAAAAGTTATGTAAGGCATTATGTTTGGTTACGTCAACGCGCTCAAAACAAGCTCGTTTCTTGCCGCTACGGTATCCGCGGCAACCGGCCGTCCCTCCGACAAAAGGTCCTTGATCGTCATATCGTAGGATAGGATCAACGTTTGTCGTAAAAGCTCCTCTCTCTCACACAAGGTCATGCGTTCGGGAAAGGCTCCGAAAAAATAACGGCGCAAAAGAACGCAATTTTCAAAGCTTCTGGATTCATCAATATAGTCCGCAAGATACAACAGCCTTTCCGTAAGCGTCATCCCCTCATGCCCCGTGGTATGCCAACGAACAGCCGACACGATCATGGGATGGTTAAATTCCGCAAAACAGGCAGGGATCAAAGCCGCCGCCGTGCGCGCATGGTACAGCTTTGGCGAAGCGCGGTCTTGTGGGCTTACGTCAAGTCCCAGCTCCCCGCAAAGAGAAAGCTGTTCCTCCTCGTTTTTTTCCTTTGTAAGATCGTGCAAAAGAGCTGCCGCACGCAAAAGATCCGTATGCTCCGGACAAAAGAGCGCGCAAAGGCGGGCGACCATCTCCTCTACCGCAAGCGTATGGCGAAAGCGCCGCGGGGATATTTCCTTCATGACCCGTGCGCGCAGATCTGCCAGCATAGGCTCTGTGATCTTTGTCATTATGCTTCGATTCCCCTTTCTTCAAACGTACAAATGATTGTCACGAATGTATTTTTCGACCAAAGGAGACAAAACATCCGAAAGCGGACTTCCCTTTTGAATGCGTCGTCTGATCTCGCTTGAGGAGATCTCGATGGGATCAGTCAGGATACGGCGCACGACCTTTCCGTATTTTTCACGGTACAGGGTTATCTTTTTTACGATAATGGCATCCAACAAAGGATCCTTCTCTCGGCGCACGTAGGCGGGATAACAGAGCTTGAAAATTTCATCGGGCTCTCTCCACTCGTCAAGCGTCAGCATCATATCGGTTCCGCAAAGCAAGAAAAGCCGTCGGTCCTCGCCGGAGAGCGCGCGCAACGTATCCACCGTATAGCTTTTGCCACCGCGCTTGATCTCCATATCGCTTACGTAAATTCCGTCGATACCATAAAAGGCAAGGCGTGTCATATTCAAGCGATGCTCTGCCGAGACCTCCCCTTCCATTTCTTTGTGGGGAGGAAGCGCCGCAGGAATTACGTAAAGAAAATCCAGCTCCATTTGCTCCATAAACGCGCGTGCCGCGGCAACGTGTCCCTTATGCGGCGGTGAAAAGGTACCCCCGTAAATTCCAATGCGTGTCATACCTTAGGTAAAACGATGGTAGGATTTTTTTGAGAGGCACGGTACAGAATGATCTTGCGCCCCGTTGCCGCAACAGGCTCGGCACCCAACGCCAGCGCCAGACCGTTTAAGATCTCGCGGGGCTCTTCACCGCTGTTTTCCAAAACGTGTAGCTTGATCAGCTCCCTTGCCTCCAGAGCATCGGAAAAGGTTTTCAGCATATTTTCGTTCAGCCCACTCTTGCCGATCTGCATGATCGCGGGCAAGGAATTTGCCATACTGCGAAGGTAAGCTCTTTGCTTTGATGAAATCATAAAATTCCTTTCATTCTACCGTGTTCCAGCCGTTTGCGTGAAGGATCTCCATGATCTCCTCACACGCACCCGAAAACACCTTGATAAATTTTGTATTGCTTAAATAAATGTTCACCGTCAGATCCCGCCCCAAGGAGATGCTTTTCACCTCTTCGCGGGAAAGCTCTAACGCTTGCGTAGTACACTCACGCGAAAGAAAAACAAGCTTTTTTTCGGTAATGATAAAAAATCCACCGACACTTCCCTTTTTTACGGTAAACCGAACCGGCTCATCAAAAAGGAAGGGCCGCTTGTATTTTTGCTTCATTTGCATATAGGGCAAGAACGTGAAATAGAAAAACACGGGAAGGACCAGAGAAATGAGCAGTACGGCAACCGCTCCCACCAAAATTCCTATTTTCCAGCCTGCAAAGAGCGTTGTGATAAGTCCAATAAAAATACCGATCCGAATGGCAAAGGAGCGGATAAAGGGCGCAGTAAAGAACTCGCTAAATTTCATAGATCAGATCAGTTCCTTTAGTTTCTTTGTAAAATTACGGATTGCCGCACCGCGATGGGAAACGGAATGCTTCTCGGCGGCACTGACCTCGGCAAAGGTTTTTCCAAATTGATCAAAGTAGAAAAGCGGGTCATATCCAAAACCGCCGTTTCCTCGATACTCACGCAGGATCCTGCCGCGCGCCTCTCCGCGCACGCAAAATTCCCGTCCGTCCGGAAACACGCAGGCAATGGCGCAAACGTATGCGCCTGTTCTGGCATCGTCGGGAACGTTCTGCAAATTAAAGAGCAGGCATTGATTGTTGCCCTCGTCATCGTGATCCCCCGCAAAATTGCATCTTGCGGCGTAACGGGCGGAATAGACACCCGGCTCGCCATCAAGCGCATCTACCGAAAGCCCCGAATCATCGGCGACTCCGATATAACCGCTTTTTGCCGCAACACGCGCCTTGATCAACGCATTTTCCTCAAACGTTGTGCCGTTTTCCTCGATCTCACCAAGGATCCCCACGTCGTCGAGGGATAATATTTCAACGTCCGAGATCTCCTCGGACAGGAGCGTGCGAAGCTCCTCTATCTTTTTTTGATTGCGTGAAGCCAATACGATCTTCATAGTTTCCCCTTATTCAAACAAGGCAGTTACAAATTCGTGCTGATCAAATTCCTGCATATCGTCAAGCTTTTCTCCCACACCGATAAATTTAACGGGGATATTCAGCTCGCGGCGGATAGAGAGCGCGATCCCTCCCTTGGCGGTACCGTCCATCTTGTTTAAAATCAAGCCGGTAAGAGATGCGGCATTTTTAAATTCCTTTGCCTGAAGAATTGCGTTTTGCCCCGTGGTAGCATCCAATACCAAGAGATTTTCCCTGGAAACGCCGGGCAATTCACGGTCGATCACACGATTGATCTTTGCCAACTCATTCATCAAATTGGTTTTGTTATGAAGCCGCCCCGCCGTGTCTACGATCAGAACGTCAGCATTTTTATTTTTTGCGGCGTGACAAGCGTCAAAAACGACCGCCGCAGGGTCACTCCCCTCATTTTGGCGAACCAGCTCCACCTTGGCTCTGTCACACCAAACGGCAAGCTGATCGATCGCCGCGGCGCGGAAGGTATCTGCCGCCGCAACGACGACCTTCTTTCCCTGCTTGCGAAGTTGATTGGCGATCTTGCCGATCGAGGTGGTTTTTCCTACACCGTTGACCCCGATGACAAGGATCACAGAGGGGGCGGTTTCCAGCTTCAAGGGCTCCCCTTCACCGATCATACCCTCAAGGATCGAACGCAGTGCGTCGGTCACCTGTTCCTTCTCCTTAAGGCGCCCCGATCGGATCTCCTCACGCAACTGATCAATGATCTCGCCCGCGGCATTGACTCCAACGTCGGCACAGATCAAAATTTCTTCAAGCTCCTCAAGAAGATCCTCGTCCACCTTTACAAAGTTTTTCAGCAAGTCGTCGATCTGACCAAACAATGCGTTTTTGGTTTTGGAAAGCCCGGCCTTCACACGTTGCCAAAAAGACTTTTTCTCTTTTTTGCTTTCTTCATCGGAAAGCGTTTCGAACGCATCTTCAGTCTCTTCGGTATCTTCAACCGCTTCAATTTCTTCGGTCTCTTCGATTTTTTCGATCTCTTCAATCGCTTCGGCCTCTTCGGTCTCTTCGATCTCTTCAGTTCCTTCGACCTCTTCGATTTCTTGGGCAATTTCCAATTCTTCGTTTTCTGTTTCGGGCATCTCTTCGCTCGCTTCCTCAAAGGTACCCTCGGTTGATTCTATCTCTTCGTCGCCGAGCACTTCGGACTCGCTCTCGACAGTATCTATCTCTTCATCGGATGATTTTTTACCAAACAGCTTACCCAAAAATCCCATTCCAATCGTCACCCTCCTTCTTTGAAATATCGTTAACGTCCAGCATCAAAATTTTGGAGATTCCGTGCTCAGGCATCGTTACACCGTACAAGCGATCTGCCGCTGCCATGGTTCCGCGGCGGTGCGTGATCATGATAAACTGTGTACCGTGTGCATATCTCTTGATGTATTGTGCCAAGCGCTCTACGTTGACCTCATCCAATGCTGCCTCGATCTCGTCCAGAATACAGAACGGTGTGGGATTGACCTGGATGATCGCAAAGAAGAGTGCGACACCGATGAATGCCTGCTCACCGCCCGAAAGCTGCATCAGGTTTTTGATGATCTTTCCGGGAGGGGCGGCTTTGATCTCGATACCGCTTTCCAGTACGTTTTCGGGATCTGTAAGGGACAGCTCCGCAGAGCCACCACCAAACAGCTCCGAGAAGGTCTTTCCGAAATTCTCGTTGATGGCATTGAAAGACACCGTGAAGGCCTCCTTCATCTGCGTTTCTAATTTGGAAATGATGGATGTCAGCTCGGCACGGGATTTTTCCAGATCTGCGATCTGCGCACTCATGTATTCATATCGCTCTCTGACTTCCTTATATTTTTCCACAGCCTCGGGATCAAAATGGCCGATAGCACGGAGCTTGTTGCGGCACTCGGTCTGAGTTGCCAACATCTCGGAGCGATTTTCTTTAGTAACGGGAGGATAATTCAATGCCACAGCCTCAGCTCTGGTCAATTCGTAATCCTCATACAGCTTACCCGC
>JAZNEQ010000140.1:0-34937 GCA_045588715.1 Eubacteriales bacterium
CGTGCGTCACTTGGTATTGAACTATCCTACCGACGCGGCAGTATACGATATGATCGACGAGTTTATGCTTGGTGAAGGACTGCTGGTAGCGCCCATCCTTACGGAGAATACGTTTGAACGCGACGTATATCTGCCCGCGGGATGCTGGACCAATCTCCTCACGGGAGAATGCATCGAGGGCGGTAAGACTGTCAAGGTTCAGGCAAACCTTGGACAGATTCCCGTATTCCTTAACAACTCTTCGAAGGATGCAAAGGAGCTTCTTCCCATCTTCGAGGGGCAAAACTGGAACCAGATCAAGCTTTGGAAATAATTTTAAGTTAAATCAATGACCGCGGGGAAACTTCCTTTGTGAAGTTTCCCCGCACCTCTTTACAATTTTCTTCTTTTGTGGTAAAATAAAAAACAAGGAATTCTATAGGGAAGGGAGGATGCGTATGCATGAGCTTTGTTTTAAAAAAGTGATCTCCTCGATCGGTTGGGCGCTGTTGATCTTTTGGGGACTGATGCAGGGCTTTGGCGTCGTCGTTGCCTTTTTGCCTATGGTGCTTGAGCTTTTGAGATTTCCCGAGGTGGCGGCAAACGTGACCTATCAGCTTGTCTACGGTGCGGGATATATGCTGATTTTTATGCTTCCCGTGCTTTTTCTTTCCATCATTCTCAAAAAGAAGGGGTGCGCGCCTCTCCCCATCGCCTTCGAAGCACGACTGTCGCCCATGCTGCCGCTTTTGGTCTTTGCGGCGATCGCCGTTTGCTTTTCGGCGGCACAGATCAATGCCTTTATGGTGGAGATCTTTCATTACTCCGAGTTTACCTCCGACGTATTGTTGGGGGACGTCGGGCAGGGGAAAGCATATGAGGTCGTTTTGGATTTTATCGTGATTGCTGTGGTGCCGGGGCTTTGCGAGGAGTTCTTTTTCCGCGGTGCGATCCTTGGAAATCTCTTGCCCTTTGGAAGAACGAATGCGGTGATCATCAGCTCCCTCTTTTTTGCCATGATGCATCAAAACGCGGGGCAACTCTTTTATACCTTTGCGGTAGGTATCGTGTTGGGGCTTGTGTACGAGAGAACGGGCAGCATCTGGAACTGTACCGTCATTCATATTCTCAATAATTTTTTGTCGGTGCTCGAGCAAACGGTCTATACCGCCCCCTACGATCCCGTTACCGTCAATGCCGTTTTGCTTTGCATAGAAGGTGCGGTCTATCTTTTGGGCATCGTCTCGGCGGCAATTTTGGTCATGCGCTACTTTTCAAAAAAGGATCTGTTTAAGGAAGGCATCTTTGGGAAAACGCTTCCCGCGGCCGACTCCTATGCGCAATATCCGCTGGAGAGAGGGCGTGTGGCGCGACTTTTTTGCACGCCCACTGTCATTGTTTTTTTTGCGCTTTGCTCGGTGCAGATCGTACTTTTGATCCTTATGGCGCTGATGGGAGGCTTTGTATGAATTCTTTGGAGGATGAAAAATGGATGCGCCTTTGCCTTGGGGAAGCCGAGAAGGCAAAAGACGCGGGTGAGATCCCCGTGGGCGCGGCGGTCGTTTGCGACGGCGTGTTGCTTTCCCTCTGTCATAATCTTTGCGAAAAGCAGGGCGACGCGACGGCGCACGCCGAGTGCCTTGCCATTTCCGAGGCCTGCCGCGCGAGGGGGAGCTGGCGCCTTTCCGACTGTACCCTGTACGTGACGTTGGAGCCATGCCCCATGTGCGCGGGTGCGGCGATCAATGCCCGCGTAAAAAAAATCGTTTACGGTGCCAAAAACCCGAGAATGGGAGCTTGTGAAAGCATTTTAAGCCTGCAAAGCTATCCCCTGGAGGCGGTTCCCGTCTGCCAAGGAGGCGTTCTTTCGGAGGAATGCCACGAATTGATGAAAAAATTTTTCTCGCAAAAAAGAAATTCCTGAAAAAGGCAGTTTTTTTACTTTTGCTATTTACAAAATATAAAAAGTTATGTATAATATATGATGTACGTTTACCGTGATGAAAGGTAGGAGTTAAATGTCTAAAGTAACCACTCCGAGCGGATACCGTTCGTTTTTGAATTTTCGTCAAACCGAGTTTGCCATTAAAAAGGTCAAGGATTTTTTCGAGCGTGATCTTTCGGTGCAGCTCAATCTTCTGCGCGTATCGGCGCCCCTGTTCGTTTCCCCCGAAAGCGGGCTCAACGACAATCTGAACGGCGTGGAGCGCACGGTCAGCTTTGACCTTCTTTGCGGTCAGCAGCTTGAGATCGTTCAATCCCTGGCAAAATGGAAAAGATCCGCGCTCCAGATGTACGGTTTTCTTCCCGGGGAAGGGCTTTACACCGACATGAACGCCATTCGCCGTGACGAGGAGACCGATAACATTCATTCCATTTACGTGGATCAGTGGGATTGGGAGAAGATCATCACGCGTGAGCAACGCAACGAAAAAACGCTTCGCGACGCGGTCAACGCGATCTATGCGGCGCTTCACCATACCGAAAACTACATCGTTAACGAGTATTCCTTTATTGGCAAGCTTCTCCCCGAGGAGATCACCTTTATCACCGCGCAGGAGCTTGAGGACCGTTATCCCGACAAAACACCCAAGGAGCGCGAGTATATTGCCGCAAAGGAATACGGAGCTATCTTTTTAATGCAGATCGGCGGCAAGCTGAAGAGCGGAAAACCGCACGACGGCCGCGCGCCCGATTATGATGATTGGACCCTCAACGGTGACATCATCGTTTACTATCCCATTCTTGACATCGCCCTTGAACTTTCCTCTATGGGAATTCGCGTGGACGAGGAGGCGCTTCGCCGTCAGCTTGACGAGCGTGGATGCCCCGAGCGTGCCGAGCTTGCTTTTCATAAGGCATTGCTGGAGGGGAAGCTGCCGTACACCATCGGCGGCGGTATCGGACAGTCGAGGCTT
Source organism: Eubacteriales bacterium (assembly GCA_045588715.1). Classification (GTDB taxonomy): domain Bacteria; phylum Bacillota; class Clostridia; order Oscillospirales; family CAG-272; genus UMGS1865. The sequence goes on from JAZNEQ010000140.1 coordinate 2,898, forward strand.
TGTATGTTTTTCTTGAGAAAGGCGCACATCGGCGAGGTTCAGTCCTCCTATTGGACACCCGAGGAGAAACGCGTTTGCCAATCCAACGGCGTTTATTTGCTCTGATTAAAAAACAACCGTAAGATGGGGGAGGAAGAGAGCTTCCGCCCCCGTTTCTGCACCGAAAGGATACAAAACATGATAAAAAGAGTGCTTTCCTTTATTCTGTTGCTGACGATGCTCCCCGTGGCCCTTTCTTCCTGCGGGGAACGTGTGAAAACCAGAGATCTTACCTGGGCGGTGGGCTCTGCCTTGCCTCCTGCCGAGGCGTTTTTTGAGGAGCTTTCCGACGGGTACAGTGCGCGCTATGCCGAGGAATACAGCTTTAATGATTTTAAAACCTATTCCCTCGATATCATTCTCACCTCTCCCATGGGAGGCGAGAGCCGTCATGAGGTCAAATTGACCCTTACCAAGGATGAGACCCCCCCTACGTTGGAGGGACTGTGCGACTTTGTCGCATATATCAACGGCGGTGGGATCTCCTATCTCTCGGGGGTCGTGGCACGCGACAATTGCGACGGTGAGGTCACCCTGGACGTAGATTCCTCCCACGTCAATCTGAAGGAAGAAGGCGTATATCCCGTTACCTATACCGCAACGGATGCGGTGGGAAACCGTTCGGTGTTCCATATGACCGTTACGGTTCTTCGTCAGGAGATCACAAGGGAGATGCTGTTTGCAGAGCTTGAGGAAATTGCAGACGCGATCATCCACAGCGGTATGACAAAAACCGAGATGCTGCGCGAGGTTTACGATTTTGTGCGCAAAAACGTGTCCTATACCTCCATTGCCGATAAAAGCAGCTGGATCAGCGCCGCTTACGAGGGGCTGACGACGGGGAAGGGCGATTGCTATACCTACTTTGCGCTTTCCAAGGCGTTTTTCGAATATCTTGAAATTGAAAATACCGACGTAAAAAGAGCGCAGGAGGCAGAGATCGCGGCAGGCGGTGTCAGACACTTCTGGAATATGGTCAACCTCGGCACCGAGGAGGATCCGAGATGGTATCACTTTGACGCGTGCCTGATCAAGGAGCTTCCCGATCCGTGGGGATTCCTTATGACCGACCATCAGCTTTCAAAGTATATGACCACACCCGACCCGTCAAAGGATAAAATGAGTTATTTTTACTGCTACGATAAGGAAAGCGTTCCCGCCTCCGCAAAGGAGATCATCACACGGGTGAACTAAAGGAGTGCGTTATGCAAACCAACATTCTTGAATATCTCGAGCAAACGGTGCCGCAGTGCCCCGATAAGGTGGCATATTCGGACGGAAGCTTTGATATGACCTTCCAAGAGCTTTACCGTGCCTCCCGCGCGGTGGGCTCTGCCCTGATCGCAGGCGGATATCACCGCGCTCCCGTCGTTATTTTAATGAACAAGCACCCCCGCGAGATTGCCGCGTTTTACGGCACGGTCTATGCCGGCTGCTTTTACGTTCCCATCGATCCCGAAATGCCCGCAGAGCGCATTCGCCTCATTCTTGCAAACGTGGGCGCGCGCGTGATGATCGTGGACGAAAAGGGAGAAAAGATCGCAAGCGATCTTTCTTTTGAGGGAGAGATCCTTTCCTACGAGGCGCTCAGCGCACATGCCGAGGACGAGGACGGGCTTTTGCGTGTCAGACAAAAGCAGATCGATACCGATCCCATCTATATTGTCTTTACCTCGGGCTCAACGGGGGTCCCCAAGGGGGTGGCGGCTTGCCACCGCTCCGTGATCGATTACGTAGAGGCGCTTTGCGAGGCACTTCCTTTTTCCCGCGAAACGGTTTTTGCCAATCAAACGCCCTTGTTTTTTGATGCGCCCTTAAAAGAGCTGATGCCGGTGATCAAGTACGGCGCTACGGCGTATCTTGTGCCCAAAAAATATTTTTTGTTTCCTATGATGCTTTGCGATTTCCTCAACGAGCATCGCGTCAATACCGTTTGCTGGGTGGTTTCGGCGCTCACCATGATCTCCTCTATGGGGGTGCTTGAAAAAAATCCGCCCAAATATCTTCACACCGTAGCCTTTGGAAGCGAGGTATTTCCGCGCTTGCAGTACGATAAGTGGAGAGCGGCGCTCCCCGAGGCACGCTTCTTCAATCTTTACGGTCCCACCGAGGCAACCGGAATGTCCTGCTATTGGCCTGCCGAGAGAGCACTTGCCGAGGGAGAGCCCATCCCCGTGGGCGTTCCTTTCCGCAATACCGACCTTATGCTGATCCGCGAGGACGGAAGCGAGGCGGCAGCGGGGGAAACGGGGGAGATCTATCTCCGCGGTACCTGCGTGACCCTGGGGTACTATAACAATCCCGAAAAAACGGGGGAGGCGTTCGTACAAAATCCAAGACAGTCGGCGTATCCCGAAATCGTTTACCGTACGGGGGATCTCGGCTATATCAATCCTTACGGCGAGCTTGTATTCGTCTCCCGTAAGGATGCACAGATCAAGCATATGGGACATCGCATCGAGCTTGGCGAGATCGAGGCGGTGGCAGGGAAGCTTTCCGAGGTGCATCGCGCCTGTGCGGTCTATGATAAGGAGGCACAAAAAATTCTGCTTTTTTATTCGGGCTCTTCTACGGAGGCGGCGCTTATGTCGCATTTGCGGGCCCATCTTCCGCGCTATATGCTCCCCGCGGAGTGCCGCCACCTTGACCGTATGCCCCTGACCCCCAACGGAAAGCTGGACCGCCGCGCGCTTGCCGAGTGCGTAAGGGCTTGATTTTGCCTTCTTTTTGCGTCTCTTTGAAAAAGCGCATTGACAAGAGACGGGTTTTGTGCTAAAATAGTGTATGTTTGAGAAAATGCGCATGCTTGCGCACACAAGAGGTTAAAAATGAAAAGAGATTTGATCAAAAGTATTTATGCGGATCAAGAAGCGTTTGGCGGTAAGGAAATCACCGTCGGCGGTTGGGCAAGAAGTATTCGCGACAGTAAGGCATTCGGATTTATCGATCTTTACGACGGCAGCTGCTTTAAAACGCTGCAGGTCGTGTTTGAAAGAGACAAGATTGCAAATTACGACGAGATCGCAAAGCTCAACGTAGGCTCGGCAGTCGTGGTTCGCGGCAGGGTAGAGCTTACCCCCGAAATGAAGCAGCCCTTTGAGCTCAAGGCAATCGAGGTCACCGTGGAGGGGGCTTCCACTCCCGATTATCCCCTTCAAAAGAAGAGACACACCGTGGAGTACCTGCGCGAGCAGGCATATCTGCGTCCCAGAACCAACCTGTTTTCGGCAGTCTTCCGCGTCAGAAGCGAGGTGGCTTACGCGATCCATTCCTTCTTCCATGACCGTGGCTTCGTTTACGTGCATACGCCTCTCATCACGGGCTCGGACTGCGAGGGTGCGGGCGAGATGTTCAGAGTTACGACCATCGATCCCGAAAATCCGCCGCGCCGCGAGGACGGCAGCATCGACTGGTCGCAGGACTTCTTTGGAAAGAGCACCAATCTCACCGTTTCGGGTCAGCTTGAGGGCGAGACCTACGCCATGGCGTTTGGCAACATTTATACCTTTGGTCCTACCTTCCGTGCCGAAAACTCCAACACGGCGCGCCACGCTGCCGAGTTCTGGATGATCGAGCCCGAAATTGCCTTTGCCGACCTTACGGACAATATGCAATTGGCTTGGGATATGATCCAGTATATCATCCGTCACGTTTTGAAGGCTTGCGCGCAGGAGCTGGAGTTCTTTAACAGCTTTGTAGATAAGGGACTGCTTGAGCGTCTGAACGCCCTTGCCAACAGCGACTACGAAAAGGTGACCTATACCGAGGCGGTCGAGCTGCTTAAGAAGAGCGGTGCCGACTTTAAGTATCCCGTGGATTGGGGATGCGACCTGCAGACCGAGCACGAGAGATACCTCACCGAGCAGATCTTCGGCAAGCCTGTGTTCGTTATCGATTATCCCAAGGAGATCAAGTCCTTCTATATGCGACTGAACGACGATGGAAAAACCGTTGCCGCAATGGACCTTTTGGTGCCCGGTGTCGGTGAGATCATCGGCGGTAGCCAAAGAGAGGAGCGTCTTGACGTTCTTCTGTCCCGCATGGAGGAATGCCACCTTGAGGAAAAGGATTATTGGTGGTACGTCAATCTCCGTAAGTACGGCGGCACCAAGCACGCGGGCTACGGTCTTGGCTTTGAGCGTATCATTATGTACCTTACGGGTGTCTCCAACATCCGCGACGTCATTCCTTACCCCCGTACAGTCGGTAACGCTGAATATTGATTTCAATCATAAAAACACAACCGTCCAAATGCAATTTTCGCATTTGGACGGTTGTGTTTTTCTACTTATTTCTTGGGAAAGCTGTCCTTCAGCCCTACTACGCGGTTGAAGGTGTTTTCGTATTTGGTATCTTTACAGAAGTAACCGAAGCGAACAAACTGGAATTGCTCGCCGGGGGCAGCGTCCTCAAGGGCAGCCTCGATCTTGGCATCCTTAACGACAATGAGGGATTCGGGATTGATAAAATCGGTGTAATCCTTGCCGTCGGGCTTGTCGGAGGGGTTTTCCAGGGTGGTCAGATTGTTGTAAAGATGGAGCGTTGCGCTCTTGGCAAACTTTGCACTAAGCCAGTGGATAGTGCCCTTGACCTTTCTGCCGTCGGCAGGCATTCCGTTTCCTGTTTCAAGGTCGGCGGTGCAAAGGATCTCCTTAACGGTTCCGTCTGCGTTTTTGACGATCTCGTTGCAGCGGATGATATACGCACCCATCAGTCGCACCTCGCCGTCGGGCTTGAGGCGGAAGAACTTGGGAGGCGGAACCTCTGCAAAGTCGGATTCATCAATATATACCTCGCGCGTGAAGGGAAGAGTGCGTGTGCCCGCCGCTTCGTCGTTGGGATTGTTGGAGACCTCAAAGTATTCTACTTTGTCCTCGGGGTAGTTGGTGATGATGAGCTTGATCGGCTTCTCGATCGCAATGCGGCGCTTTGCCTTGAGATTGAGCTCCTCACGCAGGCAAGCCTCCAATTGACGGATGTCCACAAGGCTGTCGGATTTGGCAACACCCGTGCGATTGATAAAATCAAGAATGGAGGAGGCGGTATATCCGCGGCGGCGTAGTCCGCACAGAGTAGGCATACGGGGGTCGTCCCAGCCGTCTACCGCACCGCTTTCCACAAGGGTACGCAAAAATCTCTTGGAAAGGACGGTGTAGGTGATGTTGAGGCGTGCAAACTCGATCTGACGGGGGAAGCCCACGGGGTTGCCGGGGATATCCACGTTATCGCGCACCCAGTTGTAAAGCGGACGGTGGATCTCGTATTCCAGGGAGCAAAGTGAGTGCGTAATGCCCTCAAGGGCATCCTGGATCGGATGCGCGTAGTCGTACATCGGGTAGATGCACCACTTGTTGCCCTGGCGGTGATGGTCCACGTACTTGATACGGTAAATGACGGGGTCACGCATACAGAAGTTTCCGGAGGCAAGATCGATCTTTGCGCGAAGCGTGTATTTTCCCTCGGGAAATTCGCCGTTTTTCATGCGCTCAAACAGATCAAGACTTTCCTCGATGGGTCTGTCGCGCCAGGGGGAGACTGCGGGATGCGTCAGGTCTCCGCAATACTTGGGATCGCGGAAATCCTCGGCGGAAAGCTCGCAAACGTAGGCAAGTCCCTTTTTGATGAGTCCTACGGCAAGCTCATAGTCCTTTTCAAAGTAATCGGAGCCGTAGTAAAAGCGATCCTCCCAATCAAAGCCCAGCCAGTGGATGTCCTCCTTGATGGCGTCAACGTATTCGGTGTCCTCCTTGGCGGGGTTGGTGTCATCCATACGGAGATTGCAAACGCCGCCGTACTTGCGCGCGGTGCCAAAGTCTACGCAAAGCGCCTTGCAGTGACCGATGTGCAAATAGCCGTTCGGCTCGGGAGGGAAGCGCGTGTGTACCTTCATGCCCGGGTTGTCCAAAAGGTCGGCGTCGATCAGATCCTGTATAAAGTTTCTTTCCATTTCTTCCATTGTTTTATCCAAAACCTTTCTTGGTATCGTCAAAGTGAATTGATCATGCTTTCAATGCGGGCGCGCGTGCGCTCCTCGCCCAAGATCTGCATGACCGTGTAAAGATCGGGCGCATTCAATTTGCCCGTGACCGCAACGCGCAAAAACATACTGACGTCGGCAACGTTTCCGCGGAATGCCGTGGGGTCTGCCTTGTATGCCTTCATATCGTCGGCATACCCGATCTTGCGCGCGACCGCCTTGACCTTTTCAAACCATGCGTTCATGTCGTCAGCGTGGTCGTAGCTGTCAAGGAAGCTTTGCAAGGCTGCCTTGACGTCTGCCTTTTCAAATTTTTCGTCGTAGGCATCTTTGATCTCAAAGCATTCGTCGTAGAAAAAGCTCATATAGGGCTTGACGTCTGCCCAGGTCGCAAAGTCCTTACGGGGCTTTTTGCCGCCGCGCCCGATGGCAAAGATCTGTTTTGCGTAGTCGGGGTCTTGTGTCAAAAGCGCGCCAAAGGCGGGGTCGTGTGCGCACGCCCATGCGCTCGCTTCATTGTATACTTCCTCGGCGCTCATGCGGGAGATCACGTTTTTGGAAACGTCGTTGAGCTTGTCAAAATCGAAAAGGCAGCCCGAGTTACTCATCTTTTTAATGCTGAAGGGGAATTCGGTATAGGGCTTTTCGGGATTTTGCGCGTGCCATTCCTCGTAGTTGGAATTCAGAAGCGTCATAATGTATTCGCATACGGAAGCCGGGGAGTATCCCATGCGGCTGTAGTCGTCCATGTTCGCGCCCATGTCACGCTTGGAAAGCTTCTTTTTGTTGCCGTTTTCATCCAAGCGCATGATCTGTGCGATGTGCATGAATTTGGGCAAGCGGAAGCCGAGGTAGCGGAAGAGCATGATATGCTTGGAAAGGCTGGGGAGCCATTCCTCGCCGCGAATGACGTGGGTGGTGCCCATGATGTGATCGTCTACCGCGTGGGCGAAGTGGTAGGTGGGAATTCCGTCGGATTTCAAGAGTACAAAGTCCTCGTCGTTTTCGGGAATTTCAAGCTTGCCCTTGATCAGATCGACAAAGGGCGTTTTTTTCGAAGGATCCCCGTCTGCCAAAAGGCGAAGCACAAAGGGGTTGCCCGCACGGAGGTTTTCTTCTACCTCCTCGATCGTAATATTGCGCGCCGCAAGCATCTGCTCTCTTTGCTCGCTTTGATCCTCGTGCCAGTCCTTTGCCTTGATCTCTGCCTTTTTATCGGCGGCATTGAGGGCTTCCAGCTCCTCCTTCGTGGTAAAGACGGGGTAAGCGTGACCGTCCTTGACGAGCTGCTTTGCAAATACGTGATAAATGGGGCCGCGCTGGCTTTGACGGTAGGGACCGTAAGCGCCGCGGTCACAGATCCTTCCGTCCTCGCCGATCACAGCGCCCTCGTCAAAGTGGATGCCGTAGTGCGCCAACGTGCGGATCAGTCCCTCGGCAGCGCCCTCGACCTCGCGCTTGGCATCGGTGTCCTCAATGCGAAGGAAAAATACACCGCCGCTTTGATGCGCCAGGCGTTCGCCGATGGTGGAGGGGAAGAGCCCTCCAAAATGTACAAAGCCCGTGGGGCTGGGCGCAAAGCGCGTGACCTTGGCACCCTCGGGAAGTGCGCGGGGAGGAAATTCCGCCTCGATCTCGGCGGGGGTCTTGGTAACGCTCGGGAAGAGAAGCTCTGCAAGCTTTTGATAATCCATAGGTATGTGATCCTTTCATGAAATGTCGAAAAATAAAACCCTCTCCAAGGCGTCGCCAAGACGTGCCGTATTGCCGTGCCCCGGGTAAATGGTCAAGTGTGGGGAAAGTGTCTTTAAAGAACGGAGGGAGTGAAACAAGGTCGCCTCGTCACCACCGTAAAGATCGTACCTACCAAAATTTGCCTCAAAAAGGGTATCCCCCGTGATCAAAACGTTGCCGTCACACAAAAAGCAGGACGAGCCCATGGTGTGTCCGGGGGTGTGAATGACACGAATGGATGACCCACCAAGCGTCAAGGTGTCTCCGTCTTTTAGGGTACGGTCGGGGGCACGGTAGGTGCGCTCCCTTTGAAAGAAATAATAAAAGGCATTTTTGTGTGCATCGGAGGGCATATCCGCATCTGCTTCGTGGATATAAACGGGTGCGTGCGTTGCCTCTTGCAGCTCGTCCAAGGAAAGTGTGTGATCAAAATGCCCATGCGTCAAAAGAATAAAGTCAAGGATCGCACCGTGTTCCTTGATCGTGGAAAGGATCTTTTGCGCATTTGCCGAGGGATCGATCACCGCGGCATGTCCGCCTGAGAGCAAAACGTAGCAATTCGAGCCGAAGGAGCCGGGGTAGAGATTGAGAATTTCCATGTGTTTCTCCTTTTTGGCATATATAGATTATTATAACACTTTTGTAGGGGTTTGTCTATGCCTTTTGCAAAAAAAGCGGCTCTTTAAAATAAAAAAGATAGGCAACGGTCAGGTCAAACCGACGGTGCGGTCGGCTTGGCTTTTGTATTTGTCGATCGGAAGGCGAAGATCAACAAGGGGATCGCCAAAAGAAAGCTCAGTACGTCCGATGCGGGCTGTGTCAGGGCAAGCCCTGTGGCTCCAAAACGGGTGGGGAGAAGAAAAATAAGCGGAAGGAAGAAGATGCCTTGCCGCGCGGCTGCAAGTAAGGAGCCCGTGAAGGTGCGCCCCATGACCTGCAAAAAAAGAATGGTACAGGTAATGACACCGTGAAGCACAAGCACGGCACTCTGCGCACGGAGCGCAAGCGTACCGATCCCAAGAGCCTCTTCGGCGGCACCGAAGAAGCGCAGAATGGGGGTAGAGAAGAAAAAGAGGGGGACCGAGAAAAACAGCATGACAAGGCTTGAGGATACCAAAGAAAAGAGATATGCCTTTTTTACGCGTTCGTGATCGTTTGCCCCCAGATTGTAGCCTACCACGGGGATCATTGCCTGTCCCAAGCCAAGGCAAAAGGCAAAAACAAGCAAAAAAAGACGGGTGACGAGAGAGAAGGCAGATAAAGCCCCGTTGCCAACGAGTGCGGCAGCACGGTTGAGCAAAATGGCACAAACACCCGAAAGCCCTTGGCGCAAAAGAGAGGGAAGCCCGGCAATTACGATTTTTGAGGTGGAGGAAAAGGCGGAAAGGTCAAGTCTTAAGACGTCAAGCGTTTTGCGTCGTCCCACGAATGCGGATAAAAGGACGGCGGCACCCAGCGTTTGGCTGATGAGCGTAGCTACCGAGGCACCCGCAATACCAAGGTGCAGGTAGGAGATCAGAATGGGATCGAGAGCGATGTTTAAAAGGCTTCCCGTCATCAGCCCTGCCATTGCGTAAATTGCCCGTCCCTCGGCACGCAAAAGCTGGGAAAGTACAAAGGAGACACACATTGCGGGAGCGGAAAGAAAGAGGGGAAAAGCGTAGGAAAGGGCGGCGTCAAGCACCGTGCCTGATGCACCGAGAAAGCGCAGGATCGGCACGCGGAAAACAAGCCCGCTTCCCGCAATGACGCTGCCGATGAGAAGCGAGAGAAAAAAGGCAACCGATGCCACGCGCGAGGCTCGGTCGTGCTCCCCACGTCCAAGAGCGCGTGAGAGCAAGCTCCCGGCGCCCATTCCAAGCGTATATCCCACTGCCTGCATCAGCACGTGGAGAGAGAAGGTAACCCCCACGGCGCTTGTGGCGTCGGTGCCCAGAGAAGCTACAAAAAAGGAATCCGCCAGGGAATAAGCGCTCACAACGAGAAGCCCCAGAGTATTGGGGACGGCAAGACGAAGAATGAGAGAGGGAATACTTCCGTTTCTTAATGGAAGCGACGTTTTTTTCATACGGATCCTCCCGTTTTTTGAAATTTGCGAAATTAGTATGCCCCACGGAAGGATCTTCATAAGTTTTTTGAAAAAGTTGTAACGAAGTTTAAAAAAGGCTTGATTTTTGAGGATTCTTGGTATATAATGTTATCGTATGACCGATTCAAATTTCAGGAGGTTTATTATGTTAGTTTCTGCAAAGGAAATGCTTAACAAAGCAAAGGCAGGTCACTATGCCGTTGGTCAGTTCAATATCAACAACCTGGAGTGGACAAAGGCAATTCTCCAAACCGCGCAGGAGATGAATTCTCCCGTGATCCTCGGCGTTTCTGAGGGCGCCGGAAAGTATATGTGCGGCTTTAAGACGGTTGCGGATATGGTAAAAGCCATGATCGACGAGCTTGGCATCACCGTTCCCGTAGCACTCCACCTCGATCACGGCACCTACGAGGCTTGCTACAAGTGCATCGACGCGGGCTTTTCTTCCATCATGTTCGACGGCTCTCACTATCCCATTGAGGAGAACGTAGCCAAGACCACCGAGCTTGTAAACGTATGTGCCGAGAAGGGACTTTCCCTTGAGGCTGAGGTTGGTGCGATCGGCGGCGAAGAGGACGGCGTTATCGGCATGGGTGAGTGTGCCGATCCCGACGAGTGCAAGATGATCGCAGATCTCGGCGTTACTATGCTGGCAGCAGGCATCGGTAACATCCACGGCAAGTATCCCGCAAACTGGCAGGGACTTTCCTTTGAGACTTTGGAAGCGATCTCCGACAAGGTAGGAGAGATGCCTCTGGTCCTCCACGGTGGCACGGGTATTCCCGAAGACATGATCAAGAGAGCGATCTCCCTCGGCGTTTCCAAGATCAACGTGAACACCGAGTGTCAGCTTTCGTTTGCGGCTGCTACCCGTAAGTATATCGAGGAGGGTAAGGATCTCATCGGCAAGGGTTTTGACCCCCGTAAGATCCTCGCTCCCGGTGTTGAGGCGATCAAGGCGACCGTCAGAGAAAAGATGGAGCTGTTCGGTTCCGTTGGCAAGGCTTGACGGATCACGATCAAATAAACGTCAAAAGGATCCGTTCGCGATTTCGCGAACGGATCCTTTTGACGTTTAGAACTGTTTTTATCAAATGAAAAGCCCTTCAAAAAATGCCGCAATGGCAGGGGAGAGGGACATCACTACCAGAGACACGCAAAGGGATATGCAGCCGATGGCGTTGATCCGTGTCAGCTTTTCCTTAAACACCAGACAAGAGAAAAGGACGCTCAGGAGGAATACGCAGGAGTTATCAAACGTAAAGAGAATAGTCGTATCCACCATGCCAAGGGTATAAACCACGAGGTTGACGGCGGCGGTGATGATGACCGATGCCGAGAGCAGGAAGGCGAGTGATTTTTTGGATTGCTTCATAGCACCCAAAAATTCCTTCTTTTCACGGGCGAGCAGGATCAGTGCAGAAAGGAGTGCGGCGCCAGCGTAGGTGATGATGAGGATCTCTTCTCTTTCGGGGGAGGAGACCATGTCGGCGGGGGTCGTCAAGCGCTGATGTACGTCGAAAATGGAGCCGTAAATGCCGTTTCCCAAGGCAAGTCCGAAGCAAGACAAAAAGAATTTTCGTTTGTCGGTGTAGTTTTCTCCCTCTTTTTTGCTGATCAGATAAACCGAGATCAAAACGGCAATGATGGCAATGATCTTTACCCAATAGCCCTCGGTGTCGCCAAAGCAGAAGGATACGGCAGAGGGGATGATGATGCCGCCTGCGATCATAAAGACAATGGTGATGGAATAAGGACCCGTGGCAGATGCCTTGAGCATGGACGTATTGTAAAGCACCAGAACGAATGCGTTGACAATACCGAGATAGATCGTAGGTGACGTTGCTTCAAAGCGGAACAGCCCGAGACAAAAGGTGACCAGCGCCAGCGTAAAGCCGCTGACAATGGTAAAGACGGGCGCTGACAGATCGGATCTTCCCGGATAGGAGGTGGAATAAAAGCGTGTGAGGATCGATTGCGTTGTGCTGACAACGATCATCAGCGCGATAAGGAGATAGTTTGTAATTTCTGCGGGCATGTCTGCTTCCTTTCTTCTGTAATTATTTGAGTCACCGTAACTTGATGGGAGCGTGCTATCCTTATAATTATAACAAATTTATTTCAAAATAAAATTGCGTTTCGTTGCATAAACATTGCAAATATTGACATTTTTTGAAGTTTACGGTTCGAGTCCTTGATGGAGAAGCTTCTTGAAAAATCGATAAACAAAATGCGAAAAACGATGAACGAATTTGAAAAATTCATAAAAAAAGGCAAAAAGAATTCTTGTAAGTGTTGAAATGTCCTGTTTTGTGTGATATACTTTAGAAAAAGACTTACGGATTTTTCAAAAACAGGGGAGGTGACGTGCATGAACGTTCCCGAGCTTGAGCGCTTGCTTTACGACTTTTATCAGATCTCGGGCATGGAGGTAGCGATCCTTGACACACAGCACCGCACGATTCTTGCCAACCGCTCGCCCGGAAAAAACTTTTGCGCCACCGTACACAAGCATCCCAAATGCCTTGAGACTTGTATCCAGTCGGATCGAACACGCTTGAATTACGTGGAGGAGCATCCGCGCCTTTTGACCTATCTTTGCCCCTTTGGTATTTTTGAGGCGATCGCGCCCATTATGAAAAACGGAAGGGTGATTGCTTATATCTTTTTTGCCATGGCGATCGAGGAACGCGAGGGGGCTGACGCTCTCCCTCTCCAAAGGGTGTTGGAGATCGCTCCTGCGGCAGATGCGGAATATTTGCACCAATGCATTATAGAAACTCCGCATTATTCGCGCAAAACGCTGGAGGCGTATTCCGATCTTCTTTTGATCATGGCAGAATATATCGAAAAATACGATCTGATGTCAGACAGCGAGCAGTCCTTAGCACAGGCGATTTGCTCTTACGTCGATAAAAATCTTTCCTCTAAGATCACACTGGCAGATCTGAGCTGGAATCTGCATTGCTCCACCGTAACCCTGACCGAGCATTTTAAAAGGGAATACGGCATTACCATTATGCAGTACGTTACGCAGAAAAGAATGGATCTGGCAAAGCAAATGCTTTTGCAAAGCGGAGGCTCCATTGGCGAGATCGCGGCAAGCTGCGGTTTTGCGGACGTGGAATATTTTTCACGAACCTTCAAAGCCCTTTACGGCGTTTCTCCCAACCGGTGGAGGCGAATGAAAAGGGACGGAAAAAAAGACGTATAGCTCCTTTGTGGGGTGTGCGTCTTTTTTCTGTTTACAGGATCACCATGCAAAGAAGCGTCAACGCAATGACAAAGGAAAAATTATATGCCGAAAATTTTGCAAGGTAGGAGCCGGCGCGTCCGGGGTTGTGGGACACGTACTCGCGGAAGGAGATCAAACTTGCCAAGGAGGCGATCAGGGTGCCGGTGCCTCCGATATTGACCCCCAGAAGAAGCGACTTATAGTCGGTCGTGAACTGGGAAAGGAGGACTGCCGAGGGGACGTTGCTGATCACCTGACAGGAAAGAATGCTTACGAGCAACGTATTTTTTTCCAAAAGCGTGGAGAAAAGCGTGCTGACCGCTTCGATCCGTGCCATGTTTCCCGCAAAAATGAAAAAGCAGAAAAAGGTGGCAAGCAGCCCGTAGTCTACCTGCTTTAGCGCTTTACGGTCAAGAAGGAGGAGCGCGGCGGGGATCAAGATAAGTCCTATCCAATAGGGAATGAAACGAAACACGATAACGATCGAAAAGGCAAAAAGGAAAAGATAGATCGCCGTGCGTTTTACGGGCAGACGGTAATAGCAGGGCTCGCTGATAGAAAGGGGCGTGCTCGGCAAAAAGAGGCAGCAAACGGTGATCAATGTGATCGAGGCGATAAAGGGGAGAAGCATGATCCCCATAAATTCCCCCGTGGGGATATTGAATTTACTGTAGAGGTACAGGTTTTGAGGATTGCCGAAGGGGGTTAGCATTCCGCCAAGGTTTGCCGCAATGTTTTGCATGATAAAAACAAACGCCATGTGTCGCTCGTTTTTGGTAGAGGCAAGAACAAAATACCCAAGCGGCAAAAAGGTAAGAAGTGCCATGTCGTTGCTGATGAGCATAGACCCTAAAAAGGTGATGTAGACCAGCGCAAGGACTGCCATGCGAAGCGTGCCCGTCGTGGATACGATCTTTTGCGAAAGCACGGTGAAAAACTTAATGTTTTTCAAAGCGCAGATCACGGCAAGCGTGCAAAACAGGCAGGTCAGCGTTTTCCAGTCAAAATAGGTAAGATACTCGGCATCGGGCACAACGATACAGGACGTAACGATGGCAAGGACGATGGCAACGACGAGGACAACGTTTTTTCGGATCCACGCAAAAAGCCCTGACAGAAGGTGAGGAAGATCCACCGTTTTTTGATGAATTTTCTGTTGGAAGGTCATAATCCCGATCCTTTCTCGCGGCTTTTTATTTTTGCCGCAACGGTCGTTATTATACTCCAAGTCTTCACCTCTGTCAAGAGCTTTTTTTAAGTTTTATTTAATTTTATAGGAATGCATAATAAATGGGACTGCGGCGCAGATCAACCATTGTCATAAAGTCCGACCGTTTCCCCGAGGGGAAGGGAATAGATGCGCGCGTCATCGGGTGCTTTTCCAAAGAGCGCCTCCATGGCACGGGCGTAAACGGCAAGCTGATCTTTGTGCGCCTCGCGAAGCCGCGTTCGATAGAGCGCGACGTTTTTCTTTTCCACGACGCTGAGGCGATCGGTCTTATAATCGATCAGGAGAAGGCGGTCGTCCTTCATGCGCAAAATGAGGTCGATCGAGCCCTGCACAAAGATGGTCTGTCCCGCAACACGCTTTTTGAGACGGTCGTCAAGAGTCAATTCCTCCATGGGGAGAAGGATCCCGAATTTTTGTTCTCTCTTGTATTCCTTGGCGTCGAGGATGAGCGCCATCAAGTCGCTTTTTCTGAACTTTTCAAGAAGCGCGCGATCGATCAGCGGCAGCGTATCCTCGGAAATAAATCTTTCCCGTGTCAGCCGATCGAATTCCCGATCGACTCCGTGCTCGTAAAAGAACCGGAAGTCGCAAAACTCAAAAAAGGCGTGTGTGGCACTTCCGATCTCTTCGGCAGAGGCATGGCGCGCATCGTCAAGAAGCGTGTCAAAGGTAGGAGGAGAGGACATCAGCTCGATCTGTGTCCGTAAAGATTCCGTCTCCTCCCCGTCCCCCACCAGCGTGTCCAGGATCCCTGCGTGGACCTTGGAGGCTGCAAGCTTGGAGGGGATCTCCTCCGGGATGCTTTCGGGGTAAACGAAGGCGTGTGAGCGCTCCTTAATGCTTGCGTAATAAAGCGTATCGCTGTCAGGAAGCTGATCGGCTGTCTTTTGTGGCTCTGTGTGCAAAAGGGGAACTCCCGCCTCCACCGAGCCCGCGGGGTGGTATTCCATGCGGCAGGGAAATTCCTCGGGGGCACCCTGCACGGCGGCAAGCATCCACTTAAGCGTAGTACCCGCGTCAAGGATGGCGGCGCGGTTTTGATAGGTGATCTCACCTGCCGAGGAAAGTGCGTTTTCCCATTTTCCGCGAATGGAGCCCGTTACGTAAAGCCGTTCTCTGGCACGGGTCAGGGCAACGTACAAGGTGCGGATGTGCTCCTCTGTGCCCTCTAAATCAATACGCAATTTCAAAGCATCGTGAAGTGCAGTGCCTTCAACGTTGCCGCTTTCACGGTTATAAAGCTTCATGGCGGCTCCAACGTCCTTGTGGTAAAGCAAGCTCTTCTTCAGATCATCCTTGTTAAACTGCGTTCCCGCGGAGGAAACGAATACCACGGGAAATTCCAGTCCCTTGGAATGGTGCACCGACATCAGCGTCACGGCACTTTGTGCCGGGCGAAAGCCGTCGGCAGAGATCTTTCCTCCCTCCAAAAGCTTGGTAAAGGAGGAAAGGAATTCATAAAGCCCCTGGAAGGAGGCACGTTGGGCAAGTCTTGCCCGATCGTACAAAAAGAGAAGCGGCGGTGTATTTGCGTAGGGAACAAAGCGCCCGTCAAGATACAAAAGGTGTAAAAATCTGTCAGCGGACATGACCGCGGCATTCTTTCTTAGATCCTCCAGCCAAAGAAGCGTTTCGGACGTTTTTTTGGCAAGCGCTCCCTCCCCCTCGGCTCCCGCGAGCAGGGCGTCGTAGATCGCGCGCTCTTCGCTTATCCCGGCGCGCAGCTCGCTCAACTCGGAGAGCGTAAAGCCTCCAAAGGGGGAAAGCAAAAACTCGGTCAAGGGAAGGTCGCGGTAGGGATTGTCGACCGCACGCAAAAGATTGAGCGTGGCGGTCAATACGGGGTCGTAAATGAGATCGGCGGCAAGGGAGGCGCCAACGGGGATATTCAGCGTTTCCAACGCCTTGATATAATTGCCCCAAGGGCGGCGGGTCGGCGTTAAGATCGCAATATCTGCGGGTGTGATGGGGCGACCGTCGTCAAGCACGCCTTCTCTTAAAAGCCGTGATATCTCGGCGGCTACCCAAAGCGCCTCGTCGCCGGCTTCGCGTTCTTCGCCGGTCTCCTCCTCCGCGTCGGTGCCGGCGCTTTTCCTTCCGTCAAACACCTCAAGGCGGACGGGATGGGGGTGTCCCTCGGGGAGCTCCTCGGGCATTTTTTTGGAGAATACAAGGTCGTCCTCCGGGCGGTATCCAATGCTCTTTTCGCACGCGGAAAAGAGAAAGGAGCAGACACGGTTGGCGAAGCGGATCACCGCGTCGTTGCAGCGGAAATTATTTGACATAAAGACGCACACGCCGGGGGCATCCTTTGCCTGCGGATCGTCGTAGAGCGGAAAGGCACGGCGATAGTCGGCAAAGATGGAGGGGTCGCTTCCGCGAAAGCCGTAAATGCTTTGCTTGATGTCTCCCACCATAAACCGTTTTCCTTTTCCGAGATGAGAAAAAATGCGGTCCTGGATCAGGTCAACGTCTTGATATTCATCGATGTATACGGCATCGTATTCCTCGGAAAGAGATCTTGCGAAGGGGGTGGGCTCCCCGTTTTTCTCGTTGAGAAGAGAAAAGAGCAGGGCGCGGATGTCGTTGTGCTCAAACACGCCTCTCTCCTTCTTTTGCGAAAGAAGAGAAAGACTGTATTCCTTGTAAAAGGAGTGTAAGAGGGAGAGGGCGAATGCCGTTTCGTGCATTTGTGCGGGGATCTTATCGGCTTCGGTCTTTAAAAGCTCGCGTACGCGTGCGATATCCGATTTGAATTTGGTCCTTCGTGCTTGGTATTCAAGGATCTCCGCCGTTTTTTGAATTTTTCCCTTGGGAAGATCGTGAATGACAAAATTCATGGCACATGCGCGTGCTTCGGCGTAGCTGTCGCAGGCGGTGATCCTGCGGCAAAGATCAAGATCGCTTAAGACGACCTCTCCATATTTGAGCGCCATATCAGGGGTCGCCTCCAAATGCTCGCAAACGCGGGAAAGGTCGCCCTCATGTTTTTGGAATCGTTCCTTGATAAACGCCCGCACCTCGCCACCAAACGGGGAGGTGAAATAATCCTTTTCGGCGTTGGCCTCGATCTCTTCCGCACATACGTGCAAGCGGTCGATCCCCAAGGGATCGGATGAAAAGCATTCGTAAAAATCAAGCAGCGTTTCGTGAAGCTTTCCGTCGCTTCTTCCCGACATCAAATGGTCAAGAACAGCGGCAAATTCGTTGTTTGCAATGCTTTTGACGGAGAGGGGGGCGTTCGCCTCCCGATCGTATTTTTTGTAATAGGTGCCAAGAACGCCCGATAGCACCTCGGTTTTAAGAAGAAAAAGCTCTTTTTCGTCGGCAAGGCGAAAGGAGGCGGGGAGGGAAAGCTGCTCAAAGTTTGCCTTGACCGCCTTCTGGAAAAAGGAGTCGATGGTAGAGATCTGCGCACTCCCCAAAAGAAAGATCTGCCTTGAGAGGTGCCTGTTCTCGGGATCCTTTTCCAAGGCGTCGCCAAGGGCTTTTGCGATCTTTGCCTTCAGATCCGCCGCAGACGCACGCGTAAAGGTAACGATCAGCATGCGAGAAAGATCCGCAGGGTGTTCGGGATCGACCAGTGCGCGAATGATGCGTTCGGTCAAAACGCTGGTTTTTCCGGAGCCTGCGGCGGCAGATACCAAAAGATCGCAGCCGTGAATGCTCATTGCCGCTTCTTGGGAGGGGGTCCATAAATTCGCCATGCTTGTTACTCCTTTCTGTAAGCCTTATCGCAGTGTGGCTTGATGGGACAAAAGCCGCATGCCTCTTTTGAGGGGGTCTTTTGCGCCTCGCCCGCGATCATACGCGCGGCGATGTCGCAAACCGTTTGAGACATCTCCGTCCTCAAAAAGTCGATCTCCTCCTTGGAAAAGGGCTTCAGTCCCGTAAGGCAGGAAGTGTCGCCCGCAGAGCCTGCCGCTGCCTTTAATTCCTCATCGTCTAAATAAAATCCGCTTTTTTTCACCGCAGAGGTGCCTTTTTCGGTTTTAATATAAAGATATTCGGCGCCAAACGCCTCCGCGCGGGGATCGGACGACAGGTAGGCGGAGAGATAAAGGATCAATTGAATATCCATGCCCGAGCGCACGTCCTCGGGGGAAAAGATATGCTCGCCCGTTTTGTAGTCAACGACACGGACGTAGCGTTTGCCGTCTCTTTCATAAATGTCTACGCGGTCGATCTTTCCCGTAAGGAGCACTTCGGAGCCGTCCTTCAGCGTCAGAGTTACAGGGGGAAGCGCGTGCTCCCCGTACCTTCCGATCGGCTTTTCAAAGTCGGTGGGAACAAAGCTGCTTCCCGTGATCTCGGCAAGAACGTGGCGCAGCATCAGCAGCGCCAGGCGGCGAAGTCTGGCAAAGAGATGCAAAAGTCGGTGATCCGTGGGGGGAGCGTAGGGGAAGAGAGAAGCTACGTAGGCATCGATAATGCGATCGGTAAGAGCCTCCAGCTCCTCCTCTGAAGGAAGGCACAGAGTACCGTTTTCCGTGCGGCAGGAGACAAGAAGATTTTCAAACACGTAGTGCAAAAAGGTACCGTCATCCGCATAACTCGGCGTGGAGTCGACAGGCTCGCGTAAGCCCAGAATATAAGAGGCGTAGTGGCGGTAAGGGCAAAGCACAAAGCTTTTGATCCTTGTTTGCGACAGGCGGAGCGTGGTAGGAGAATCGAAAGGAGGCGCTGACAAAGGGGGCGCGGTATCATCCGTTTGGGAAGACGCCGCTGCCTCCTCGATCCTTTGCATATTGGGCTCGCTCTCTTTCATTCCAAGCAAAAGACAGGCGCGTCGGAAGGCAAGGGAGGGCGTGCGCGCCGAGCCGTCGGTCTCTGCTCTGACGCAGGAGAGAAACAGCCTTTCCCGTGGCTTTGACAGGGCGCGGTAAACGTAAAACATTTCCTCGGAGCTTTTTATCCTCTGACCCGAGCGGAAGGAAAGATCCAACGCCTCCAAGGCTTCCTTGTCGCGGTCGGTAAAAAGCCCTTCGTCGGTGACGGCGGCGGGGAATTCTCCCTCGCAAAGTCCCAAAAGGAGGGAGGCACGCACGTTTTCAACGCGGAGCGTTGCGGCAGAACCGATCACCACGCAGTCGTTTGAGGGGGGGATGGAGCCAAGGTCCGAATGAGAAAAGAGAAGAGAAAGAACAGAGATAAACTCGTCCGCGTTCATTTTTGTGTCGGGTAGGGTGCGCGCAAGAGAGGCGAGCAGATCGGAAAGAAGTGAATAAAGGCGTACGGATTCACCTGCCTCGCGCTTTTGCCCCGAGGAAAGCTCGCTTTCGGCTCTCTCGGAAAGCCTTGCGGGAACGTTGACGTCAAGAAGATACCCGTACAGCGCGCGGCACATCTCCTTTACGGTATCGGCGCTCCTCAACTGTGCCCCAAGACGCTCAAGGGGGGGGATCAGAAGCGCGCGGACGTGATTTGCCCTTTCGAGAATGATCTTTGCGCGGGGGGAAGTTTGATCAGTCAGCCCGTCGGGGTTCATGCTCCATAGCGTATCGGTAAAGCGGCGACCGGAGATGTGCCACGTCTCGCAGTATTCCTCGAACATGGCAGCATCGGGAAGCTCGATGCCGCAAAGTCCCGTTTTTAAAAGGGAAAGCACGTCACTTTGTCTGTATCCGTGCGCGGCGGCGCGGAGGGAACAAAGCACAAGACGGGAAAGCGGCTTTGAGGAAAGGTCGGTCCGCTCCGATAGGAAGAAGGGAATATGATGACGCTCAAAGGCGGCATCCAGCACGCCTCGGTAGTTTTCGGTGTCGCGCACCACAACGGCGATATCCCGATATTTCATTCCGCTCATAACCAACTCAAGCACGTGAAGGGCAGCTACCTCCGCTTCCTCGTAAAGGTTGGCGCATTTGACACATCGCACGTTTTCTTGTTCGCTTTCGTCGATCTTCGGCAAGCTTTCCTGCTTGATCGAAAAATCCCAAATACCGTCACAAAGAAGCGCAAGCGCCCGCGGCTTTTGAGAGGGGGCGGCGGTAAGCGTTTGTCTTGTGACGGGGCACAGGACCCGTGCGGCGATCGACGCAAGTCTTGATGAGGTTTCGTTAATGACTTCAAAATGAGGAAGCGCGGAACGGGGGGCGTCCGCGCAAAGGGTAACGGTCAGGTTGGCGCCCTGAGAGAGCAACGCTTCGATGACGTCGTATTCGGGGGAGGTAAAGCTTGTAAAGGAATCGACGTAGATATTGGCATCCTTAAAAAAAGCGTGTGCGCGGAGAAGCTTTGCCATTTTTTGAAGCTTGTCCGCGGGATCCTCGCCAAAAACCTCCTCAAGACGGGCGTGGTAAACGGCGTCGATGAGGGCGACGTCCGAAAGCTTTGCCCTTAAATGCGGATCCAACGCATCGTTTTTGGAGGCTGCCTCGAGTGCCTCCACATCAATACCGCTGGAACGGAGCTCCTCTACAGCGCCAAGCATCAAGGAGGTGAGCGTACTATCCTTCGCATTCCCTCTCCCGTAGCGGAGAAGCTGTGGGGAGAGTGTGCGAAGCGTATCCCACATCAAAAGCGCCGAGAGGGCAGGATCCGCGCTGCGGGCGGTCACCCCGCCGTATTCGTGAAACACGTCGTCGGCAAGCCCCGAAAAGTGAACGACCTCAAAGTAGAGCCCCGCATTGCTTGGCAATGCCTCGGACAGGTCGCGTTCGCTGGTATATGCCTGCTGCTCGGGAATCAGAAGAAAGCAACGGGTGCGGCTTTCAATATCCCGACGGATGCTTTGGATGATTTTTTCGGTCTTTCCCGATCCCGAGGGACCGTAGATCAAATTCAGCATGGGGGCTCTCCTTTCTCAAAGATGGCAAGGTTTCTTTCAACGACCGCCCTGCCGCGCCAGGCATAGGCACGACGTGAAAACGCATCGTTTGACATTTCGTTAAGAATTTCTTTTGTAAGGTATGGGATAGCACTGTTTATAAAATACGGGATCGTGCTGTAAAGCGTTCCCTTTTGTAAGGCTTCCTTGGTGTGTGGGCATACCTCCTGACATTTGTCGCATCCCCATACGCTTCCACCGCGAAGAACGTATTCCTCCTCTTCCCGGGTAAGCGTCCCCTTTTTTTGCGTAAGGGCGGAAAGGCAGGGGAGCGCGCCCTTGGCAGGGCATGCACGCTCACAGGCGCCGCAACCGCGGCAGGGGGAAACGTCGTGTACCTCGGCAGAGATCACCATGTCCGTGATGATCTCGCCCAAAAAGACGTAGGAGGAGTAAAGCGGGGTGATCAAAAGTCCGTTTTTTCCAATAACGCCCAGCCCGGCGCGTGCGGCGGCGTGCACTTCGTCGATGGGAGAGTGATCCGCAAACGCGGCGAAGCGGTGGTGGGGATAGGCTGCCTTTAAAAGAGGTAAAAGCTCCTCAAACAGATCCTGAAAGAAAAGATGGTAATCCCGGGGAACGGCATAAGCGGAAATGTTGCGCTTTGTTGCATCGCAGGGCGTGGGGAGATAGGGCACGGCAAAAAGGACTGCCGTACCCGTGTTGCCAAGCCCCTCGCGCTCCAAAAGATAGGGGCGCAAAAGACGGCACGCTTCCAGGGGCAGTGGGGAGAAACAGTCAATTTTGTTTTTTTGAAAAAAATCGGACAAAATTTCAAACATATCTTTTTTATTCCAAGCTTTTGTGTTATAATAGTGAATAAGTGTATCTTTTAGAATAATTATAGCAAAAACAAGGAGAAAAAACAAGGGGCATTCACTCTTTTCGCGCTTTTTTTCGCCATTCTTCAAATGCGCTTCACATTTGTCCCTTATACTTATAACAGATAAAGAATCGAAATCTGCCGAATGATGCAAGAAGGAGGCACTATGGATCAAAAAGATCATATCACTCCCGAAGAGGAGGGCGCGGCGCAGTCCGCTCAAAAACAAGAAGAGATCAAAAACGTTGAGGAAACGGAAAATACTTCCGAACAGACCTATCGCTACGTTTTTTCAAACGGTGATGAAAAAAAGGAGGCAGAGAACAAGACAGCAACTTCCGGTACTAAAAAAGGATTTAGCATGCTTTTTCTTTGCGTTACGGTCCTTCTTTGCGTAACGCTGTCGTTTGGCGCAAGCCTTGCGGCAGTTATGCTCGGTCAACGTCTGGCAGGGGGAGACAGCGGCGGCGAAGCCGACTCCGATCCCGACCGCTTGCCGGGCTTTTTACCGTTTCCCGATCCGAGTCCCGGCAAAGAAAGCACGGAGGGGCTTTTTGCGCAGGATCCCGAATCGGTGCTTGACAAAACAGGATCGTCCTCCTCGCCCTTCGGTTCAGCAGGTGAGGATGTGTTTTCGGTTTCGGAAGCAGCATCACGCGTGCAAAACGCGGTGGTCGTCATCGATGCCACCGTCGTAACGGGGCAGCTTTTCGGACAGAGCACCGAGTCGGTCAGCTCGGGTAGCGGCGTAGTGATCTCAAAGGACGGATATATCATTACCTGCAATCACGTGATAGAAAACGCAAAAAGCATACGGGTCACGCTCAACGACGGGAAAGCATACGAAGCGAAGCTTGTCGGTGACGATAGCGCCAGCGACCTTGCCGTTTTAAAGATCGAGCCTGAGGGGGAGCTCGTCTACGTACAGCAGGGGTGCAGTAAGGATCTTGTGATCGGTGAGCGCGTCCTTGCCATCGGAAACCCCTTGGGTACGCTTGGCGGCACCGTTACCACGGGCATCATCAGCGCTACCGAGCGTGTGATCACGATGAGCGACGGAACGAAGATGTCTCTTATCCAAACCGATGCCGCCATCAACTCAGGAAACTCCGGCGGTGGACTGTTTAATCTTGACGGGCAACTCATCGGCGTTGTCAATGCAAAATATTCTGCCAGTGGCGTGGAGGGCTTGGCGTTTGCCATTCCCGTGGACTTTGCATATGAGGTACAGTTGGATCTGATCCAATACGGCTACGTGCGCGGCACGGTAGATGCGGGGCTCAGCTTCCTTGATATCACCGAGGAGGAGCTTCGATACTATTATGCACACTTTGGGATTGAGGCCGCTGGGATCTACGTTTCGGATTATCCCGAATACGCGACGGAGCTCATGCCGCGTGACCGTGTGATCTCGGTCAACGGACAGAGCTTTGCAAACAAAAATCTTTTGGAAGAAATGCTTTCCTCGTGCCGTGTGGGGGATACCGTCACCTTTGTGGTGTCCCGTGCCGACGGCGAGGATAAAAACGGAAAAACAAAGTATAAAACGGTGACGGTGGACGTAGTGTTGCGCGAATACGTGCCCGATCGCTTAAAGCAGGAAACCGAAAAAAAGTAAGGAGGGCGAATGCGATATGTATCATATTTTAGTGGTTGACGACGAAACGAGGATTCGTTCCATCATCAAAAAATATGCCGAATTCGAGGGTCATCGGGTAACCGAAGCGGCAGACGGAATGGAAGCGGTGCTTCTGTGCCGAAAAAACAAGTATGACCTTATTATCATGGATATTATGATGCCCGAGCTTGACGGATTTTCCGCATGTCGAGAGATCAGAAAGAGCGCTGATACCCCCATTATCATGCTTTCGGCACGCAACGAGGAATATGACCGCATCAACGGCTTTGAGGTGGGGATCGACGATTACGTCACCAAGCCCTTTTCCCCCAAGGAGCTTATGCTTCGCATCGACGCCATTATGAAGCGTGTCAATAGCCGTACCGCCGCAAAGGGGGCAGAGCCTCCCTCCAACGTGGTCGTTGAGTTTGATAACGGTGGCTTGCGCGCCGACGTGACCGCACGCCTGGTCTTTGTGGACGGAAAACGTGTGGATATGTCCCCCAAGGAGTACGATCTGTTTTTCTATTTCCTTGCCAATCGCAACATTGCTCTGTCAAGAGAAAAGCTGCTTGACGAGGTATGGGGCTACGATTTTTACGGCGACGCGCGAACGCTGGATACGCACGTTAAGCTCCTTCGCAAAAGCCTTGGGCGATACAGCAGCTACATCGTAACGCTCCGCGGTGTCGGATACCGCTTTGAGGAGTCATGAGGAAAAAAGAGAGAGAGGGCAGGGGGATCAGCATCCGTTGGAAGCTGGCACTCTATTTTGGCATTTTCGTTGCCATCATGCTTGTTGTAACTTGGGTGTTTCAGGTCTATCTCCTCGACACCTTTTACGAGAGAGCCAAGGAGGACGAGATCAAGCGATCCGCGCGGGAGCTTGCGGAGGTCGTGGAAAGCGATCGGCTTCCCATGGAGGTCTATGCGCAGGCGCTGAGATCCTCAACCTCGATCGGTGTTTATAAGATCGAGGACGGAGCGGCAACGCTCCTGATCGATCAGGATAGCACCGGAGAGTCGGGGATCGCTGCGGACCAGGCGCTCCTTGCCGATTATTACCGTATGGCAAGTGAGGAAGGGGGAAGCTATCTCGGGTATTTTGGGATCGGTGGCTACGAGGTTGGCCGTATGAGCATATCCGAAATTTTCTTCGGAGGCGGTGCAGACGCTTTGCGCCGTGAGGGTGTTCGCATGGTGCACGTGCGGATCGTTACGGGGGAATCGGGCGCTAATTACATGATTTTGCTTGATTCCGCGACACAGCCGATGGGATCGGTGGTACAAATGCTGCGTACACAGTTTTTATGGATCACGACCATTTTGCTTCTTTGTGCCGCGGTAATGGTATTCCTTTTGTACCGCCACATCTCCTCGCCTCTTGTGCGTATGAACGAATCTGCCAAAATGCTGGCAAAGGGAAAATACGATACCGAATTTTCAGGTGAGGGGTATCTTGAGACCAGAGAATTGGCAGACACCTTAAACTATGCCGCGCGTGAGCTTTCCTCGCTTGATTCGCTTCAAAAGGAGCTCATTGCCAATATTTCGCACGATCTGCGCACACCGCTTACAATGATCAAAGGATACAGCGAGGTCATGCGTGATATTCCCGACGAAAACACGCCCGAAAACGTGCAGGTGGTGATCGATGAGACCGAGCGGCTTTCCGAGCTGGTCGACGACATTCTCGACCTTTCCAAAATTCGCTCGGGTACTCGAATGCCCGACTATGAGGTGCTTGATCTTGCCGCGGCGCTCGATGAAACGCTGAAGCGCTACGATGCCCTGGTGCGCCACCGCGGATATAAGATCAACGCAGAGATCGATGGCGAGGCATGGATCCGCGCCGATCACGGAATGATCCTGCAGGTGCTGTATAATCTGATCAATAACGCGATCAACTACACGGGTGACGACCTTTCCGTTTCCGTTACGCAAAGCGTGTCGGAGGGGAGGGTGCGCATCAGTGTTTCGGATACGGGAGAGGGGATTGCCCCCGAGCAGCTTCCCCTGGTGTGGAACCGTTATTATAAGGTGGATCGAGTGCATCGCCGTGCCATGATCGGTACGGGGCTTGGACTTTCCATCGTCAAGGAGATACTGGATACGCACGGCGCGGCGTACGGTGTGGAGAGCAAGATAGGTGTGGGCTCTGTTTTTTGGTTTGAGCTTCCCACTGTAAAATCTATGCCGGAGGACTCCCGGGATGAGGAGGAGCATACTTGAATCAACGGATACAATCTATTTTAAAATGCCCTGTTTGCGCCTCGGGAATGAGGCTTGATGCGGACGGGCGTGTGCTTCGCTGCCTTGGCGCGCGCACACACTGCTACGACGTTGCACGCTCGGGATATCTCAATTTTACCTCTCCTGCCGACGGAACGGGAGACGGGCGCGACGCGATCAGGGCGCGTACGCTTTTTCTGGAGGCAGGATACTATGCTCCGCTGTCGGAGGCGGTCAACGCAATTCTTGATCGCCTGAATGCCAAGAGCGTGATCGACGCGGGATGCGGAGAGGGGTATTATACCAACCGCATGGCAAAGGAGCGGGACGTGATCGGCGTGGATCTTTCCCGCGAGGGGATCGACAGTGCCGCAAAGCGGGCAAGACTTTTAAAAACGAACGCCTCTTTTTTTGTCGGCAGTCTGTTTAAGCTTCCCGTGCTTGGGGAAAGTATAGACGTGGTGACCAATTTGTTTGCCCCCTGTGCGGAGGAAGAGTTTTTAAGAGTGCTGCGCCCCGGCGGATACGTTTGTCTTGTAGGCGCGGGCGAGCGCCATTTGATGGGGCTCAAACGCGTTTTGTACGACGATCCTTATCTCAATCCGGGACGAGCCGATCTTCCCGTGCGGATGGAGCCGATCTCCTCCGATCGCCTCTCCTATACCGTTACCGTAAAGGGAAGAGAAGAGATCGATGCTCTTTTTTCCATGACGCCCTATTATTGGAGGACAAGCGAGCGCGATCGCGCCAAGCTATCCGCCATAGAGGAGCTGACGACCGAGCTTGACTTTGATTTGTATGTTTTTGGGAAGGGACCTGTGTTATGAAAATTTCCGTTTGTATTCCGATGTATAATGAAAATCGCGTGATCGCAAAAACTGCGCGCGCTCTTTCTTCCTACATGGAAAAGACTTTTGCGGATTATGAGATCATTTTCTGCAGTGACGGATCCGACGACGGATGTGAAGAGACGGTAAGGGCGCTTGATCTGCCAAACACGCGTGTGATCGGATACAAGCCAAACCGCGGCAAGGGATATGCCGTGCGCCGTGCTATGCTGGAGGCGACGGGAGACGTGCGTATGTTTACCGATGCTGACCTTGCTTACGGGACGGAGGTGATCGCCAAGGTCGCCAATGAATTTAAAAAGCACCCGCGTGCCGATCTTGTCATCGGTTCACGCAATTTATCGGCGGAGGGATATGAGGGATATACCGCTCTCCGTCGCCTGGCATCCAAGGCATATATCCGTGTTCTTTGTATCGCAGGCGGCTTTCGCCTTTCGGATTCCCAATGCGGATGCAAGGCGTTTTCGGGGGCTGCGGCAGAAAAGATCTTTCCGAGGTGCGAGGTCAACGGCTTTGCATTTGACTTTGAAGCGATTTTGTGGGCGGTAAAAATGCAAATGGAGATCGTGGAGATCCCCGTGCGGGTGATCAACCATGGGGACTCCAAGGTGCGCATCGTTCGTGATACGGTAAAAATGCTTGGGGATCTTAGAAAAATGAAAAAAAGGATCGGGAAGGCAAGCGTGTAAAAAATAACCGCCCCAAATGCTTTGAAAACGGCATTTGGGGCGGTTATTTGAAAAGGTAGATTAAACTCCTCACGTTTGTAAAGCAAATATTTCACGGCGAAGCGATTTCACATGGCGAAGCCATTATTTCACTCGCCGAAGGCGAATTTCGTTGAAAAAAGCACACATTGTCTTATTAGACAAATGTGTGCTTTTTTTGGTGGAGACCGTTGGAATCGAACCAACGACCTCATGCATGTCAAGCATGCGCTCTAACCAACTGAGCTAGGCCTCCGCAACGAAGCATATTATACCATATCAAAAACAAAATTGCAATACCTTTTCCAAAAAAAGTTTAAAAAAAATTACAACTGCTCTTTTTTTGATTTTCTATTATTTTTTTTACTCTTAAAAACAAAATCTTTTTCGAAATCTCTCTTCTTTTATATTGATTTTGGTGCGTGCGTGTGCTATAATGATAAAGTATGATTCTTCTTATTTTGAATTTGGAAAGCGGGGGATGAAGCGTGAGTAAAACCAAAGACCTGTTGCGTTTTATCAAGAAAAGCCCTACGGCGTTTAGCGCGGTGGATTCGGTGGTAAGCATTTTAAAGGAAAATGGCTTTTTACCGCTCCTTGAAAGCGAGGAATGGCAGCTTTTGCCGGGGGAGAGCTACTACGTTACCCGCAACGGCTCCTCGATCATTGCTTTTTGTGTGCCCAAAGGTACTCCCCGCAATTTTTTGATTGCGGCATCGCATACCGATTCGCCGACGTTCAAGCTGAAAAAGGAGCATCTGTTGCCCGCATCCAACGGCTGCATGCGTCTTAACACCGAGGTGTACGGCGGAACGATCCACTCCTCCTGGATGGATCGCCCCTTGTCTTTGGCGGGGCGTGCCGTGATTTATCAAAACGGCACCTTTCAAACGCGCACCGTTGCCCTCGACCGCGATCTTTTGGTGATCCCGAGCGTTGCGATCCACTTTAACCGTGAGGTCAATACGGGGTACCGATACAATCCCGCGGTGGATATGCTTCCTTTGTTTTCCGAGGGGGAAACGCTGGACGTAAACGATCTGCTGGCAGGGGAGCTGGGTTGCCGCAAGGAGGAGATCGTCGGGGCGGATCTTTACGTTTACAACCGCATGGAGGGTACGATCCTCGGAGCTGAGGGGGAATTCTTCTCGGCGCCGCGTATCGACAATCTCATGTGCGTGTACGGAACGTTGGACGGATTTGTCAACGCGCTTGTCAAAAACGCGGTCAACGTTCTTTTTGCCGCGGATAACGAGGAGACGGGAAGCGCGACCAAGCAAGGAGCTGGCTCACGGTTCCTGTCGGATACGCTGGACCGTATCTGCGCGTCGCTTGGCACCGATCGTTGTCGTATGCTTGCTTCATCTATGATGGTCTCTGCCGACAACGCGCACGCCTCTCACCCCAATCACCCCGAGCTTAGCGACGCCAAAAACGCGCCGCGAATGAACGGCGGCGTGGTGATCAAATTCAACGCCGCGCAAAAATATACGACCGACGGACTGTCCGCCGCGATCTTCGAGCAGATCCTGCGCTCAGCCAACGTTCCCGTGCAGTATTTTGCCAACCGAAGCGATATGGCGGGGGGATCGACCCTGGGCTCGATCTCAAATACCCGTGTGCCGTTGCTTTCCGTTGATATCGGCATGGCACAGCTTGCCATGCACTCGTCATACGAAACGGCGGGATGCCGCGACGTGGATCATTTGACCGAAGCGATGCGCGCTTTCTTTGAAAGCGATCTTTCTGTGGATGAAAGCGGTTCATTTTGTATTCGATCTTCCAAGTGTTGAAAAAAGGAGCGGACGATGTATAAAATTGGTTTTGACAACGAAAAATATATAGAGATGCAATCGGCGCATATCCGTCAGCGGATCGACCGATTTGGCGGCAAGCTTTATTTGGAATTCGGCGGCAAGCTCTTCGACGATTATCACGCCTCGCGCGTGCTACCCGGCTTTGCGCCGGACAGTAAGATCCGTATGCTGATCCAGCTTAAGGAGGAAGCAGAGATCGTGATCGTCATCAACGCAAACGATATCGAGAAAAACAAGGTCAGAGGCGATCTTGGTATTACCTACGACCTTGACGTTTTACGACTGATCGACGCATTTCGTAACTTTGGCTTGTACGTGGGGAGCGTGGTGCTTGCACGCTGGCAGGATCAACTGGCGGTCATTAAATTCCAGGAGCGCCTTGAATCCCTGGGGGTGCGTGTATACCGCCATTATTCTATTGCCGGATATCCCTCCGAGATCGAGCATATCGTAAGTGACGAGGGATACGGGAAAAACGAATATATCGAGACTACGCGCTCACTGGTCGTTGTAACCGCCCCGGGACCGGGAAGCGGAAAAATGGCAACCTGCTTAAGCCAGATCTACCACGATCATAAGCGTGGCATTCGGGCGGGATATGCAAAGTTCGAGACCTTTCCCATCTGGAATCTGCCGCTGAAGCACCCCGTGAATATGGCGTATGAGGCGGCGACCGCCGACCTTAACGATATGAACATGATCGACCCCTTCCATTTGGAGGCGTACGGCGAGATGTCGGTCAACTACAACCGCGACGTGGAAATTTTCCCCGTGCTCAATGCGATGTATCAACGCATCAACGGTGTATCTCCCTATAAGTCGCCTACGGATATGGGTGTCAATATGGCGGGGAACTGCATTGTTGATAATGATGCCGTATGCGATGCCGCGCGAATGGAGATCGTTCGCCGCTATTATCATGCGCTGTGCAACCGCAGAAAGGGGAACGGCGGACACGAGGTAGAAAAGCTCAAGCTGATCATGCAATCGGCGGGCATCGATATCGATTTCCGCACCGTAGCCGAGGCGGCACGGGAAAAGGCGGAGTTGACGGGAAAGCCGGCGACCGCGATCGAATTGCCCGACGGTACCGTCGTTACGGGAAAAACCTCCCGCCTTTTGGGAGCGGCATCGGCGGCGATCCTCAATGCGCTTAAAAGCATGGCGGAGATCGACGACCGCATCGATCTGATCTCTCCCGAGATCCTCGAGCCCATCACAAGCCTTAAGATAGGACTTTTGGGAAGCAAAAACCCAAGATTACATCCAGACGAGCTTTTGATCGCGCTTTCTATTTGCGCGGTACACGACCCGATCGCAAAAAAAGCGACCGAGCAACTATCCCGTCTTCGTTACTGTGAAATGCACTCCTCGGTGATCCTGTCCGCCAACGACGAGCGGACGCTGAAAAAGCTGGGGATCAATCTGACCTGTGAGCCCTTTTACGAAACAAAACGGCTTTATCACGGTTGACGCTTGTCCGCACTTAAAAAAGGAGAAAAACCATGGGAACGGTATTTGATTATCTGGATTGGCGTGGGGATCTTACCTTTGCAGTAGATCCGCCAAACGAGGTGGATTGCCTTATCCTTTCTATGATCTCATATATCGATTTTACCGACATTGTGCCTTCTCCCGACTGCGCGGACGGCATTGCGCTGGGAGCAGCGGCAGAGCTGTTTTTTTCAAAATACCCAACCCCGAAGGACTATCCGCTCGGGCTCTTGATCCCGAAGACGATCATCAGGCTTTTTGAGCGAATGAAGGATACTCCTCGCTTTGGAAACGTTTTGATGCAGGCGTTTGTCAACGATACCGATATCGAACGTGAGATCCAGTTTTCGGCGATGACCTATCTCTTGGATGTGGGGACGGTGCTTGTCGCCTATCGTGGGACAGACGATACGCTTGTCGGCTGGAAAGAAGATCTTAACATGACTTTTTTGCTTGCTGTTCCGTCCCAGCTTTCCGCGGTGGCGTATCTTGGAAAGATCGCAGAGCGCTATCCCGAAAAAGACGTTCTCCTCACAGGGCACAGCAAGGGAGGCAATCTTGCCGTATATGCCGCGGTGCACAGCACGCAAGAGTTACGCCAACGGATCCTTAACGTTTACAGCAACGACGGACCCGGCTTTGGGCATTATATATTGGACGATCCCGCTTATCTTGAAATGCGTTCCCGCATTCACAGTATCGTTCCTCAGTCCTCGGTGGTGGGCATGCTCCTCGAGCACGACGAAAACTATACGGTGGTCAAGAGCCGCCAAAAATCGGGACTGCTTCAGCACAACGGACTTTCATGGGAGGTCGTTGGGAAATCCTTCGTTCATTTGGAGGAGATCTCCGATGAGAGCCGGCGGATCGACAAAACCGTTAACCAATGGATCCGAGATATGACACCCGACCAACGCGAGGAGTTCTCCGAGGCGGTCTATCAGATGTTTGCCGTCGATGGGGCGCGCACGCTTACCGATTTTGTAGCAGTTCGTAAAAAATGGCTGGCACATTCCAAAAAGCTGGATCCCCAGGTGCACAAAAGCGTTCAAAAAATGCTTTCCGAGCTCATTAAGCTCAACACAAAGGAGATCGTGGGTGGCTTTTTGAAAAGAGGAGAGGGGAAGACAAAAAAAGAAGAGCCTCTCCCAAAGGAGGAAGAACCCGAAAAATCGATCCCGCTTTTTACCGAGGGAGACGAAACGATATAGAAAAGGGGCTGTCACATTCGACGCTTCTCGCCTAAATCTGCCGAGCCACTTTTTGGGGAGTATCAAATGCAAAACGCATTTGGTACTCCTGCGCCGTTTTTGCCCGGCGGCGTGACACCTCTATTTTTGTCCGTTGCTTATTTCGAACCCACAAGC
>JAZNEQ010000141.1:0-9982 GCA_045588715.1 Eubacteriales bacterium
GGAGCTGGTGCGTCTTGGCAGCCAGCCCGCAGGTCCCAAGATCTTCGTTCGTCACAACCGTCGTCTTGAGGAAGGCTTCCTTAAGATCAACGAGATCATCGATTCCGGTATTCTCGGTGACGTTTACGAGATCCGCTTGGCAAGAAACGGCTATCAGCGCCGTAACGACTGGCAGACCATTAAGGAGTTTGGCGGCGGTCAGCTTCTCAACTGGGGGCCCCACATCGTTGACCATGCCATCCAGTTCTGCGGCGGTGCATACACCGAAATGTTCTCCGACATTAAGCGCGTAGCGGCTGTCGGTGACGCCGAGGACCATATCAAGCTCGTATTCAAGGGCGTTAACGGCCGTGTGGTTGATATGGAGATCAGCGGCGGTGTAGCACTCCCTGTTCCCGAATACATGGTTTACGGTACAAGAGGTTCTCTTGTTTATGAGAACAGAACCATCAAAATGAAGTATCTCGATCCCGACGTCGAGCTGATGGACATCAAGGCAGATCCCGCAACTCCCGGCTCGGGCGCCGCATTCGGTAACTCCGAAACGCTGGTATGGAAGGAAGAGGAAATGCCCTCCTCCGACGGCAAGACCGAGATCATCTGGGATTACTTCTACGATGCATATCGCAACAACAAGCCCTATCCGATCACGTCCGCACAGGCGATCGAGACCGTTCGCACCATTGAGGCAGCAAAGATCGGTACCGAGTTTGCCGACTGATCAAGCTTTCAAAGTATATAAAAACAGCGCCGATCCTCATGCGGGGATCGGTGCTGTTCTTATATGACGCAAGAGGGAAGCTTGTCAAAGATCAAATCAACAACGCATCAAATGTCGGAAAAGTACAAGCCGAAGTCGGAAAAGTACCTTGACTTTGCCCTTGAATTGGGGTATTATGTAAGAGAACTGAAATCTCTTATTTTTTGGGAGGCGCAGTATGGCAAAGGCTTTGACGAAGGATCTGACACAGGGGAACCCTACAAGATTGATCGTTGTGTTTGCAATGACAATGCTGATCTCGGGGCTTACCAACTACGTCTACAATCTGACGGATAGCTTAATGGTCGGTCATTTTGTTGATGCGACCGCATTGGGTGCCGTCAGCGCGGCATCTCCCATCCTTATGGTCCTTAACAATCTATCCACCACCATCGTTGCGGGTTTTTCCATTACGGCAGGGCGTATCTTTGGTTCGGGGGATCATCGGTCGCTTCGCAAGATGATGGCAAACGCCACCTATCTTACGGTGATCATCGTGGGTGTGATCACCGTAGCTTCGCTTCTTTTGTGCAGTGTTATGGTCGACTTGGCTAACACGCCCGAGGAATTGAAGAGCGGTGCGAAGATCTATATGAGCATTATCATTCTGGCAAAGCCCTTCGGCGCCCCCTCGTGGTTGCTTTCAGGTGTGTTCCGTGCTTTGGGAGATACCAAGACCCCTGTAAAGATCGGCGTTCTCAACGGCCTTGGAAACGTATTTTTTAACTTTTTGTTCCTTGTAGTGTTTCCGCTGGGCATTGCGGGGGCGGCACTTGGAACGCTTTGCTCCGCTTTGACGGGCTCGGTCGTTTATCTCATTATTTACAAACGCAAAATGCAGATGCTGCACTTCGGCGGTGAGGATGCCAAATTCTCATGGCGCATGACAAGGCGTCTGCTTGGAATTGCACTGCCCTTGGGGCTTGAAAGCGCGGTGACCTCTCTCGGATCTCTGATCTTGCAGGTTGCCATCAACGGTCACGGCTACGAGGCGGTCACGGGAATTGCACTGGGATCAAAGATCATGAACTTTTTCTGGCTCTTCTTCAGTACGTTTGAAAGCTCTCTCTTGTGTTTTTGCTCGCAAAACATCGGGGCGGGACGGATCGACCGCGTGCGCCGCGGTGTAAGAAGCACCCTGTTCATCTTTTTGATCATGGGCGCGGCATTCTTCTTGCTTGCCGTTTCGGGTCTGGACCGATTCGTTTACCGCCTGTTTTTCAACGGGGAGGATCTTTTGCTTGAAAGCACGGGTGCCATCGTTGAAAGCGCACACGTATACTACTTTACACAACTCCTGTTCTTCCCGTTTATCTCTATGCTCTTTACCTGGAGAGCGGGGCTGAAGGCGTTTGGCTCTACGCTCCCTACGCTGTTTTGCGGTGTTGTGGAATTGATCGCTCGCGTGACCGTTTCCTTCTTTTTTGCCGACAGTATACAGCTTTTGTATTTTGCAGGTCCCTTGGCTTGGATCCTTTCGGGCATCTTTGTGGCAGTCCTTTACCCGATCGTGGTCAAAAGAGAGGGGCGGCACAGCGCTCACTTGAATTCTGCGTTGGATGAAGAAAAGCCAAAGGCGATCAAAACTTGATCCCTTGGCGTAAGAGAAAACGCTTTGACAAAAAACGCTTCCGGTGACGCGCCTTTTGGAGAAAGGCAATACAGCAACGGGACAAAAAATAAAGATCCGCTCCAATCGACAGGTAATTGCGGTTGGAGCGGCGTTTTTTGTTGAAGCTTATTTTCCGTTGTAAGCCACGGGAGCGCCAAGATCGGGAGCTTCCTTGGGCGCGTTTTCTGCGGTGGCGATTTCGGGAAGCGTTGCGGCTGCGTCGCGAATGGCTTTTTCCACCGCGCGGGCGCACAGCTCGATCCCCTCCTCGGACAGGTGGACGTGGTCGTTGCGGATATAGCGGGGGATATCGGCGGCGACAAGCGGGTAGAGGTCGTTGATAAGAACGCCTTTTTTGATCAGCTCGGGAACGATCAGTGCGTTGTAGCGCTCGATATCCACGTTGTTCTCGTGCTTGTTGTAGGGATCGACGGGAGTGGTCGTTGCAAAGATGACGACCTCGTGGCGCGACAGAAGAATGTCCGCAATGCGTAACATATTGGCAACGTATTCCTCCTCCGAGGCAAAGGCACCGTCGCCGAACAGCTCGCAAACGTCCCAAAGACCGCAGTTCCAATGCACGATGCGGCTCCCCTTCATGTCCTCCTTCCAATCCCACAGGCCGCGCAGGGTATATTTGGAATATCTGCAGTTTTCGATCGGCGCGAACATTTCAAATTCGTCGCCGAGGCGCTCTTTTACCACAGGGGCGTACTGACCGCGGATCGAATCTCCGAGACAGGATATTTTTATCATGGCACAGTCTCCTTTTTGTAAGAGGTGAATTTTATACGTTTATTATATCACTCCGCGTGCGGTGTGTCAATAGGATTTTGTTGCGGTACAAGCGAATATAATTGCGGCGTGTTGACAAAGCCGAAAAATTATGCTACAATGAAAAAAAGTTTAACCTACAAAAGGAGATATGCCATGTGTGTGATCGCGGGTTACAGCGGAAAGAGGCGCGCGGCGCCCATTCTGATCGAAATGCTTAAAAAAATCGAATACTTTGACGGTGGGTATGCCACGGGGATCGCGACGGTCCATGAAGGGAAGATCTATTGCGCCAAGGCGATCGGTGACGTGGAAATGCTTTTGCGTACGACAAATGCACTCGATCTCCCGGGTACGACGGGAATCATCCACACGCGCCCAAACGGAGAGTTTTTTAGCGTTACGCACCCGTACTTTGATGCGCGCGGAAAGCTTGCAATGGTAGAAAACGGGGGCACGGGGGCGACCGCCTGCCCCGCACTTCACGCGGAGTTTTGCGCCGTTATGAATGAGATGCTTGACCGCGGAATCGTATCTCCCTCAAGTCGGGATCTGAATGCCAAAACGCATCAAAACTTTTTTACACGGGACGGAAAGCCCTTTTATTACATTGAGGCGTATTCCCTTTTGCTTGGAGAAATGCTGAGAAATGTACCAAAGGATTCCTTAAAAGGTGAGATCGCGCTTGCCGTAAAAAAAATGCACGAGCGCCTACCTGCCGATAACGTTACCGTGACCGTTTACGATGACCTTCCCGATACCGTCACTGTGGGAACCGTTACCCGTCCGATGTCCGTTTTGGAAGCGGACGGCGAAACCTTGATCGCCTCCTGCGCGACCGCGTTCCCGGAGGAATTACAGCATTTTCCCGTCACGCATTTGCCGGTGTGCTCCGTCTCGCAAATCACGCCGCAAGGACTTGAGATCGTTTCGGTCGGGATGGAGGGTGTTAGGAGCGAGCCTGTGACCGAGCGTGCGGTGCAGTATTACAAGGCATTTCTTGAGGCGACCTTGACTGGGAAAGAGGACGCGCCTTTGTCTCTCTATGATATCAAGCTCCCAATGGATATCTGGTCAGAGCCGATGGTTGATTGCAAATACGCGGGGACGGTGCGCCCATTGAAGCCGTTGATGTGTGCTGTTTATCGGGCGTTTTGGGAATTGCACCGTGAGGGGAGGCTGCACAGTCGCCTCGGTGTTGTTTACAGCCGCGACGTTTCTTGGCCAAACGTCGATTGCTATTTTACTAAATTTTGGATCGACGAAAAGAGGAACGAAAGATGAAGTCTGTTGCAAAGGAAGACTTTTCGGACGGTGTGCTTCTGCGGCCGATGACGGCGGAGGATGCGGGGATCGTCAACGAGTTTTTTGATGCCATGGGACCCGAGTCCCGTGCCATTTTCAACCGTGCCGATTACCAGCGCCGATGGGCGCTGAAATACTGCAAAGCTCCGGACGCGAAGCCTGTGCGGCGCTATTGGCTGGCGGAATATGAAGGAAAAATGGCGGGCTTTGTATTTTTCTTCGATTGGAATACGACCATTCCCGGGCTTGGGATCGGCGTGCGTGACGAGCTTCGGGGCTTGCATCTGGGCAGCCGACTGATGGACTGTGCCATCAAGGAGGCGAGAGACGCGGGGAAGGGCGGTATTCGCCTGACCACGCACACGGCAAATCTGCGCGGACAAATGCTTTACGAGAAAAAGGGCTTTCGCTGTATGGGGCAGGCAAACAACCCCTTGGAGGTTTTTTACCTGCTTTGGTTTGAGGATACGATGATACCGTAACGTCGATTTTTGACGGTTTTGAAGGAAATTATTTACACAGAATCCTTGACAAAGGGTTGACAAAGCTTTACTTTAGTGCTATAATCAAAAATGAGGAACTATCCCTTTCGAAAAAAGGATATTTTGATGCCTGCCTCGGGTATTTCGTTTGGCTATTGCAGGGCACGGCGCGCTCTGTGTATAGATAAATTTTTCATTACTCAAAGGAGAAAAACAATGAAGAAAAGAAGACTTGTTATTGTAGCATTTATGCTTGCTACAGTCCTCACCCTCGGTGTAGGTTACGCCGCTGTTAACGGATCTTTGGGCATTACCGGTCGCGTAGAGTTCCAGGGCAAAGCACTTACCGAGCCTGAGGTCATCAATTCCGTGAAGTTCGTCAAAGAAGGCACGGGCGCTCCCACCGTAACCGACGAAGGCTTGTGTACCGCAACCGTATCGTCCGATCACGCGGCTGATATGAGCGTTACCTTTACCGACCCCAACGGTGTTGTCGGTGAGCAGTTCACCGTTAGCGCTACCTTTACGATCCTTTACGATTCCACCAACACCGCACTTCCCGACGTCACCCTGACCCCCTCTGCGATCGAGCAGACCGGTGTGAACGCAAATCAGGGCTTTACAGTAACGACCGATTGGATCGGTTCCAAGACGTTGAAGGTTGGCGAGAGCACTACCATGACCGTTACCGTTACCTACACGAACCAGGATCCCGTTGTAGAGGGCACTGCTTCTGCAGGATTTAACGTACCGATCCCCTTTGTTAGCGTTGACGCATAATTTAAACGCTTAAGATCTGAAAACAAAAATGACGGGAGGGCGCAGAAGCGGCATGATTCTTTCTCAGCGAAAAATAAATCTGCTTGTCAGCATCATCACGCTCTGCGTCCTTTTTCCCGTTCTTTTCGTATCCGTAAGGTACGCAAGGCTTGCGGCGAGCCTGTTGCTCTTGATAGCGGCTGTCGCGGCTACGCTGCTGATCAGAAAAAAGAGTATCTATTCCATCAACAGCCGACAGGTGCTTTTGCTCACAGTAGCAAGCGCCGCACTGTTTCAAATGCTTTGCTATATCGCGGGGCTTTATTTTGGGTATTATGCAAATCCCGATGCGTCCTCGCCCTCTTCCATCCTTCTCTACGCACTTCCTTCTGCTTTGATCATCGTTTCTTGCGAGGTATTGCGCGGGGTGCTTCTCGGACAGGAGCAACGTTCTCTTACCGTTCTGTCCTACGTAATTTGTTTGATAGGGGAATTGTTCCTCTGCGGCGGTCTCTCTCTTTTGAATGATCGCTTTCAGTTTATGGAAATCGTGGCGCAGACGTTGTTGCCCGCACTGCTTTCCAATCTTGTTTACCATTACATGACCAAAAGATACGGAATATATCCCAACGTCGCATTTCGTCTTGTATTGTCGGTGCTTCCGTATTTTATTCCCTTCACACCTGCAGTCCCGGAGGTGTTGAATGCGCTGCTCCTCATACTTCTTCCTGTTGGATTTTGGTTTTTTATCCATTCGTTGTTTGAAAAAAAGCAGAGAACGGCAACGAAAAAAACAGGTGGATGGGTATATGCAGGCGGTGCCTTGCTGTTATCGTTCGTACTTGCGGTAACGCTTTTGGTGACGGGACAGTTCCACTTTGGCGTACTTGTCATCGCAACAGAGAGCATGCAAGGCACGGTTGACGTGGGGGATGTGATTCTTTATGAAGAGTATGACGGCGAGTCCGTGATCAAAAAGAATGACATCGTTATCTTTTCAAAAAACGGTGCAACTCTGATCGTACACAGAGTTACAGACATCGAAAATATCAACGGACAAGTTCGTTACTATACCAAAGGTGATGCAAATCCGGATGAGGATTTGGGCTATATTACGGCAGAGGATATTACGGGTGTGGTCTTGCAAAAGATCCCATATCTCGGAAGTGCTACCTTGTGGTTTCGCAGTCTGTTTCAGTAAGGAGAGAATATTATGTCAGAGGCTGAAAAGCAACGAAGACTTCTTTATAAATTGAATCGACAAAGGTGGATACAGATCTTGGCGATCGTTCTTGGCGCCATCATTCTGCTGACCGCTGTTTTCTCCGTGCTCTTTTATCATTTTAATAGAGCGTATTACATCAATTACACACAAAAAAGCGACGTAAATTACCGTGTGTATCTCAAGGAAAATGATTTTTATGACGAAAATTATGCCGAGGAAGGCAAGGCATACATCGCGGATCTGATTGAGCGAGTGAACGTAGCTTTTCTTTATGACGTTGCGATGGATGCCGAGAACGTTAATTTTGAGTATTCCTACCGCATTGACGCTTTACTGCAGGTGAAGGATAAGAGCGGTGCTGTGATCTTTGACCATACCGATGCAATTGTCCCTCCCACTACGGTTGAAGAAACGGGGAACGCACTTACGGTATCGCATGAGACGTGGGTGAATTACGGCAAATATAATGATCTTGCCACACGGTTTGCATCAACCTACCTTAAGGAAAGTGATTCGAAAAGCTCTCTTTCTCTTTTGATGTACATTGAGGTGGTTGGAGCCTGTGAGGAATTCAGCGGCAACAGCAACGATATGTATACTGTCGCCCTTGAGATCCCGCTTTCCTCCGAGGTTGTCAATATGTCGGTCACCTCTACTGTGGAGGAGGGTGACAATCAGATCTTGGCACGCGAAAACGAGACGGTAAAGAACGTATTTATGATTCTTACCATCGTGTTTGCGATCTTTGCCTTGATCGGTATCGGGCTTTTCGTCGCCTTTATTTTCCTTACCAGAAGCACGGATATCAACTACGAGATCAAGAGAAACCGCATTTTGCAGACCTATAAGCCCTTCATTCAAACACTTTCTGCGCCGTTTGACACCGAAGGCTATCAGCAGCTTTCCGTCGCCGCGTTTAAGGATATGCTGGAGATCAGAGATACGATACAGTCTCCGATCCTGATGTTTGAAAACGAAGACAAGACCCTTACGGGATTTTACATTCCCACCAATACCAAGCTTCTTTACGTTTACGAGCTTCGTATTGAGGATTACGACTTGATTTACGCAAAAGAGGAGGACGACAGATATCTTTACGTAGAGCCGACAGCGCCTGCCTCTTCTTCTGCAAAGGAAGCGCGTGTTCGCACCGGTCGTCGGCTGGTGACGCGTGGCTCGGTGCTGGCGCTTCTCACCGTTCTCGGAGCAACGCTCAAGGCGGTAGAAGAAACCAAAAGGCTTAGCAAAAATAACAAAAAAACGACCCCTGCGCAAAAGACCGCAGACGCAGAGGAGTAACCTAACCTCGTTTCAAGACGAAACAAAAACTGACAAAGGAGAACAGCGCTATGAGCAGATGGATTAAAATTCTTGTAGCCGTACTGTTCTCCTTTTCCGTTTTGTTTATCGGGGTCGGCTATGCTGCGGTGAGCAGTGATTTGACCATTTCGGGGGAGGTGGAGGTTGATCTTACCGAAATTTATATCAAATCCTCAAGACCCCTTGCCTCCTACACGGGGGTCACCGCGATCCAATCCACCGTGGGGACTACGTTCAATGCCACCGCCAATCTTTCTTCGTCGGCGAATGCGGTGATCTATGAGATCACAGTCGCAAACCGCACCCCACACCTTTACGGCTACCTTGCAACGGCGGCAGATCCAACGATTGCACAAAACGAAAGTATCAATTACGCGCTTTATACCAATGCCGCATGCACGAATAAGCTGGAGCGGCGGACCGAGCTCCCCGCATACGCAAACGGACAACAGGGAACGCTTACCTTTTATCTCAAGGTGAGCGCCAAGAGCCCGACGGCGGCAGCAGCT
Organism: Eubacteriales bacterium; assembly: GCA_045588715.1. Lineage (GTDB taxonomy): Bacteria > Bacillota > Clostridia > Oscillospirales > CAG-272 > UMGS1865. The sequence continues at coordinate 8,747 of JAZNEQ010000141.1, forward strand.
GCTTATCAGTTCGTCCTGCGCTTTGATTTTAAAACGCCGATCGACGGTATTCCCGCTCCGGGAGCGGATACGGGACAGGTAGCGGTGGACAACGCAATGACAAAGTTCGCGGCGATCCTGAACAATCCCGCAACCTATACGAAGCTTGTCGATCAGATGACAGGGGACGGAAAGGTAGCGGAAAACGACCGTGCGAGCGATACCTACATTGCGTACGTTCCCGCAACGATTGACGCGACCGGCTTTACAGACGACGACGTTTGTCTTGAGCTGTTCGGCGGTGAACTCAACCTGATCATTGAAGGAAAGGAGTATCAGGTCTACTTCCTTCTCAAGAGAGAAAACGTAGATAACAGCACCGCCACGGGAAATGCGGCGGGAGAGGAGTATACTCTGTACATGACGATCAATCCGCTGACAGACTCCTCCAGCATAATCTCAACCAAAACCGCCGCGGTATATGCCGCCGTCTTTACCTCAAACGATGACGGTACCAGCTGGTATCAGCTGGGTGACATGCTTGAGGGGACTGCCCCGATCTGTGCGTATGACGGAGGCGGTATTGGGTCCATGTTTGGCCGTCCTACGGGAAACGGCTCCTTCCATACAGACTCCTGGAAAACGTCAAAGGCTTACTATGGCGTATCGACAGGAAAGAAGGTTGCCGACGTGATGTCTGCCAAGGCAAACGATCTGACCGCGCTCAACGCAGAGATCGCCAAGGCAGAAGCGATCATGGCGGGCGAGCACTACGAGGTCATCTATACACAAGCAAGCCGACAAAATATGGAATCGGCACTTTCGGCGGCACGCAATATGGTAAACAATCAAAATTCTTACACGCAGGCACAGGTGGTTTCCTTTGTCGCAAGCTTCCGCGATGCGATCGAGGGACTTACCGATGCGGTGTAATTTCAAAACGTAAAAAGCGGGGAGTGGCTGTCACATTTGGCGAGACCGAAAAAGCCCGTGGTAAAAAGAAAAAAGTCCCATTTTCAAAAAATCGGAACATGAGACAGGGAACGGTTGAATTCCTTCGGAATTCTCCAAAATATTACGGGCTTTTTCTACCGCCGAATTTGGGGCTCGATTGCAAGGCTTTTTGACGCAGTTAACACAATCGTTTGCCGCTCAAAACCTTATGGGCTCGGGTCCTTGATGGCTACTGACGTACCTTTGTACGCCTATCGCCCCAAATTCGACGCTTCTCGCCTAAATCTGCCGAGCCCCAGGGGG
>JAZNEQ010000142.1:0-31059 GCA_045588715.1 Eubacteriales bacterium
CTCTGCCATACCGATGGAGGCAAGGTCGCCGTCTCCCTGATAGGTAAAGACAACGTGCTCCTGGGGGTTGGCTCTCTTTACGCCCGTGGCAACCGCGGGGGCTCTTCCGTGTGCTGCCTCGATCATATCGCAGTTAAAATAGTTATATGCCATAACGGAGCAGCCGACGGGGGCCACACCGATGGTTCTTCCTTCAATACCCAGCTCGTCGATCACCTCTGCGACAAGACGGTGAACGATGCCGTGGGTGCATCCGGGACAATAATGCATTGGTACGTCTGCCAGTGCATGGGGTTTTTCAAATACAACAGCCATTAGTTCGCACCTCCGTTTTTCGCTGCGTTTTTAATAGCCTCGAGCACCTGCTCGGGAGAGGGGATCATACCGCCGACACGGTTGCAAAGTGTTACGGGAACGCGGCACTCGGTAGCAAGTCTTACGTCCTCGATCATCTGACCCATGGAAAGCTCTACGGAAATCATAGACTTGACCTGATCTGCCGCGCGACGGAACACCGCCTTCGGGAAGGGCCAGAGAGTGATGGGACGGATCATACCAACCTTGATTCCCTGCCGTCTTGCCTCGTTGATCGCGTTTTTGGAAACACGTGCGGCAATACCGAATGCCGCGACGCAGATCTCTGCATCCTCCATCATATACTCCTCGTACATGGTCTCGTTCTCCTCAACCGCGCGATAACGCTCGTAGCGCGCAAAATTGAGCTGCTCCAATTCATCGGGGATGAGAGAGAGAGAGTTGACGATGTTGTGGGGGCGTGCCATTTTGGTTCCGTTGGTTGCCCAGGGCTTTTCGGGCGCGGGCTTTACCTCAAGCTCATCAAGAGAGACAGGCTCCATCATCTGCCCCATGGTACCGTCGGCAAGGATCATCGTCGTCATGCGGTAGGTGTCGGCAAGCTCAAAGCCCTTGACCGTAAGCTCTGCCATCTCCTGAACGGAGGCGGGAGCCAGAACGATCATATGGAAGTCACCGTGCCCTGCGCCGCGCGTTGCCTGGAAGTAGTCTGACTGGCTGGGTTGAATACCGCCAAGTCCGGGTCCTCCACGCTGAACGTTTACGACCAGAGCGGGAAGATCGGATCCCGCAAGATAAGAAAGTCCCTCACCCTTCAGAGAAATTCCGGGGCTGGAGGAGGAGGTCATGACGCGGTAACCGGCGCTTGCAACGCCGTATACCATGTTGATCGCCGCGATCTCACTCTCTGCCTGGAGGAAGGTACCGCCGATCTTGGGCATTCTCTTTGCCATGTATGCGGCGATCTCCGTCTGGGGAGTAATGGGATATCCAAAGTAGTGTCTGCATCCTGCATGAAGCGCTGCCTCTGCAATCGCTTCGTTACCCTTCATTAAAACCTTGTCTGCCATTGTTTCACTCACCTTTCCACTGTGATAATGCAATCGGGACACATGGTTGCACAGAATGCACAGCCAATGCAAGCCTCGGGCTTTTCCGCTTCTACGGGATGGTGTCCTTTTTTATTGATCTTATCGGGAGCCAACCGTAAAACCTTTTTGGGGCATGCAATGACACAAAGTCCGCATCCCTTACAATTGTCGGTCTTAAATGTTAATTTTGCCATTTTATGTACTCCTTTTTATACGCACAAGCCCTGCGGCTTGCTTAGTGTATCAAATTTTTTTCTGAAGCTCCAAGGAAAACAGATCAGAGATCTTATCCTTCAATTCATCATACAAGGAAGCCTCCGCCGCTGTCATCACCAAGGGGAGAGATGCAAGGGTTGCCACTTCCCTTGCGTAGTCCATGGAGGCAAGAACATCCTCGGCAGTCGTTTCCGCACCGAGATTGGAGTTGTTGACGATTCCCGTAAAGGAAAGCCCACACGCCTCCTCGATCTCACGCATGACCTCAAGGGTCGACGCGGCATCCCGCGTCAGGGGGCGGTAGCGGTTGACGACCATCAGCATTTCAAAATCGTTTTCCGCGATCAGTGCGGGAACGATGCGTCCAAGCGCCAACGCGCCGCGGTCATCCCCTCCCACGTCAAGCACCACGCGCCGGCTTTTGTCATCGGTGATCGCGTAAAGCTCCTGCGGAAGGGCGGGAATGTCAACGTTGGTGTTTGCGTATTCGGAACAGATCAGACGAATACCTGCATTCTCAAGCTCCCCCATGCTATCCTTGGTTCTAAAATACGGATTTACGATATCAAGGTCGGCAATGGTAACGTTAGAATACCGGTCCTGCAATCTCTTGGCAAGATTGACTGCGATATTGGTCTTTCCGCTGCCGTAATGTCCGCATAAAAGTGTGATCCGTCGGTTTCCAATCATAATTTATTCCTCTGGATCTTTCCGCTGGTGGTTTTGGGAAGCTCGTCACGGAAAACGACAACACGAGGATATTTGTAAGGCGCCGTATGCTCCTTGACGTAGTTCTGAATTTCTTTTTTCAGCTCTTCCGTCGGCTCGGTTCCCCGCGTCAGCACGATCGAAGCCTTGACGATCTGTCCTCTGACCTCATCTGGCATTGCCGAAACACCGCATTCCAAAACGTAAGGAAGCTCCATGATAACGCTTTCGATCTCAAAGGGACCGATACGGTAGCCAGAAGACTTGATCACGTCGTCTACGCGCCCCACGTACCAGAAGAAGCCGTCCTCATCACGCCACGCTGTATCTCCCGTGTGATAATATCCGTCGTGCCATACCTCGCGCGTTTTTTCCTCGTCGCGGTAGTAGCCCGTAAAGAGACCGCAGGGAGCGCCGTCCTTTACGTTGATCACGATCTCGCCGCTCTCACCGACCGGCACGGGATTGCCTTCGGGGTCAACCAGCTCGACGTTGTAGATCGGTGCGGGTTTTCCCATCGATCCAATCTTGTGAGAGGCGCCGACCATATTTCCGATGATCATCGTGCTCTCGGTCTGCCCAAAGCCCTCGAGGATCTGAAGTCCCGTAGCCTTTTCGAACTGACGGTAGACCTCGGGGTTGAGTGCTTCGCCCGCCGTCGTCATGTGCTTGACCGACGAGAAATCGTACTTGGAGATGTCCTGCTTGATCATCATGCGAAGCATCGTGGGAGGTGCACAGAAGGTGGTGATGTGATATTTTGCGAACATGGGAAGGATATCTGCGGCATCGAAACGGTCGAAATCGTAAACGAAGGTCGCAGCCTCACACAGCCATTGACCGTAGAGCTTCCCCCACATGGACTTTGCCCAGCCCGTTTCGGAAATGGTAAAGTGGAGTCCGTCGGGATCGGCGTCGTGCCAGTATTTTGCGGTGTGGAAGTGTCCGAGCGCGTATTTGTAATTGTGCGCCGCGATCTTGGGGTATCCCGTGGTGCCCGACGTAAAGAACATCAGCATCAGATCGTCGCCACCGGGAGCATTCTCCCCACGCTTGTAGTGCGAGCTGTAAAGCGTGTATTCCTCGTCGAAATTGCGCCAACCCTCACGCTCACCGCCCACCATGATCAAATGCTTCAGCTCGGGGGCGTTCCTTGCCGCAAGCTCTACCTGGTTTGCCGTATCACCGTCGGCGGTACAAAGGATCGCACTGATCCCTGCCGCGTTGAAGCGATATTCAAAGTCATGTTCCTGAAGCTGATTGGGTGCGGGGATCGCAACAGCGCCCAGCTTGTTAAGCCCGATCATAGCGAACCAGAATTGGTAATGGCGCTTGAGAACCAGCATCACGCGGTCCCCCTTCTTGATGCCCAGGGACTTAAAGTAATTCGCGCACTGGGCAGAGGCACGCTTGATGTCCTTAAAGGTAAATCGGCGCTCGGTCTTGTCGCGCGCGATATGGAGCATGGCAAGCTTTTCGGGCTCTTTTTCCGCCAGAGCATCGACCAGGTCGAATGCAAAGTTAAAGTTTTCGGTGTTTTTAAAGGTGATCGAGGTAGGCGTCCCGTTTTCGTCTTCGACCACGTCGATGTATTTTTGGTAAATACGCTCTTTCGTATCCTTCTTTGCCACACGGGAGGCAACCGCGCCTACGGGCATCAATTCGGGGATGGGCTCACCTGTAGGGTTTAGGACCATTGCGTAGAATTCACAATCCTGTCCATCCACCGCAATCATACCGTGAGGGGTGCTACTGTCGTAATAAATGCTGTCACCGGGACGCAGGATCTCCTTATGGGAGCCGACCTGGACCATCAAATGTCCCGAAATTACGATGTCGCACTCCTGACCTGCGTGGGTCGTCAGCTCGATATCCCTTGTCTGCGCTTCCTCGCTGTATGCGCTGCGGACGTACAACGGCTCGGCAATACGGTTTTTAAAGGCGGGGGCCAAGTTGTAGTAGACCATGCCGTGCGCCTGCTCGATACGCTGTCCTGCACCGTTGCGGGTCACCGTATAAGACTTTAAGGTAGGGCTGACGCCGTCGATGATATCGGTCACGTTAACCCCGAACGCCAGGGCGCAACGGTAGATAAAGGCAAAGTTAAGGTCGCTTTGCCCGTTTTCGCAACGCAAATACTCCTCTTTGGAAACGTCGGTCTTTGCCGCCATTTCCTCGGGCGTGTAACGGGTGATCTCGCGAAGCTCACGAATTCGCGCCGCCATTTCCTGGATCTTAAAATCCAGACCGCTCATTTGTTCCATCTTACTCTCCATTCCCGGGCGATAAAAAGCACTCGCCCCAAAGTGAAAATAACTTTGAGACGAGTGCCGAAAATCAAACACCCGCGGTACCACTCAAATTGCGGAAAAAACCGCCGCTCTTGAAGCCTAACAGCCCCTATGCGTTTACGCAGCAATCACGGAAAGGTTCTACTGAAACCGCAAAAGCGATTTTTTCTTCCTTTCGGCTCGGAAGCTACCGATGCAACAGCGATCTACCGACTCACACCACCCGTCGGTTCTCTGAAAGATACCGTGCTTTTGCACCCTCTTCGTCAATGCCTTTTATTGATAAAGTTATTTTACCATAACTTTGTATATTTGTCAATAGATTTTCAAAAAAATTCGACAGCAAATTCTTCCTATCTTTTATTAAAGGATCAAAGCTTGTTTCTTTGAATTTTTCCGCTGATCGTTTTGGGAAGCTCGTCGCGGAAGACAACGACACGGGGGTATTTGTAAGGTGCCGTATGCTCCTTTACGTAGGTCTGGATCTCCTTTTTAAGCTCCTCCGTGGGAACGGTTCCCTTGGTCAATACGATCGAAGCCTTTACGATCTGACCTCTGACCTCATCGGGCATTGCCGAAACACCACATTCCAAAACGTAAGGAAGCTCCATGATAACGCTTTCGATCTCAAAGGGACCGATGCGGTAGCCGGAGGACTTGATCACGTCATCCACGCGTCCCACGTACCAGAAATATCCGTCCTCGTCGCACCAAGCGGTATCTCCCGTGTGATAAAGCCCATCGTGCCATGCGTTTTCGGTCTTTTCGGAATCAAGGTAGTATTCTTTAAACAAACCGCAGGGCACCTCTTTGTCGGTATGGATAACGATCTCACCCACTTCACCCGGGGCAACTCTGTTTCCATCGGCATCAACGACGTCCACGTCAAATTGCGGATTTGCCTTGCCCATCGCTCCGATCTTGGGAGTAGTGCCAAAGAGATTGGCAATGGCGAGCGTGGTTTCGGTTTGACCAAAGCCCTCCATGATCTCAAGCCCCGTTGCTGCTTTAAACTGATTAAACACCTCGGGATTGAGCGCCTCCCCTGCCGTTGTCATGTGGTGGATAGAGGAAAGATCAAACTTGGAAAGATCACCGCGGATCAGCATACGAAGCACGGTGGGTGGTGCGCAGAAGGTAGTGATATTATACTTGGCAAACATGGGAAGAATATCGTTTTCGTCAAACTTGTCGAAATCATAGACGAAAACCGCCCCCTCGCAAAGCCATTGACCGTAAAGCTTTCCCCAAAGAGATTTGCCCCATCCCGTATCCGAAATGGTCAGATGTAAGCCGTCTCTCTCACAGCAATGCCAGTATTTTGCGGTAACGAAGTGACCCAGCGCATAGGTGTGCTTGTGTGCCGCCATTTTGGGATTTCCCGTAGTACCCGAGGTAAAGAACATCAATGCGATCTCCTCACCTGCCGATGCGTTTTCGGGACGTTCGAATTTTCCGGAGAACAGCGCATATTCCTTATCAAAATCACGCCAGCCATCTTTTGTGCCGCCAACCATGATCATCTGCTCGACTCCGGGGCATTTCTTTGCCGCGCTCTCGGCATACTGATAGGTATCTCCGTCGGCGGTACAAACGATCGCCTTGACCCCTGCCGACTGATATCTGTACTCAAAATCATGTTCCTTGAGCTGATTGGTAGCGGGGATCGCAACCGCGCCCAGCTTGTGAAGCGCGACCATGCAGAACCAGAACTGATAATGACGCTTGAGCACCAGCATGACCTTGTCGCCTCTCTTGATTCCAAGCGAGGTAAAGTAATTGGCAACCTGGTTGGAGGCACGCTTGATATCCTTAAAGGTAAAACGGCGCTCGTTTTTATACTTGTCAAGATGAAGCATGGCAAGCTTTTCGGGATATTTCTCGGCGATCTTGTCTACGATATCAAAGCCAAAGTTAAAGGTATCCGTGTTTTTGAATTTGATATTCAAAAGCTCCCCGTTTTCATTTTCGATAGGCTCTACAAATTTTTCGCAAACAAGCGTTTCGCTTGTCTTTGCTGCCATAACGCTCTTGCGAAGCACCGGCTCCTCAGTGTGATCTCCCGACATAACGACTGCGCAAAATACGCAATCCTTCCCGTCGATCGCGATCATACCGTGAGGAATGGAGGAGTTATAGTAAATGCTGTCCCCTTCTTCAAGGATCTCGGTATGAGATCCTACCTGTACCTTCAATTTGCCCGAAAGCACCAGGTCAAACTCCTGTCCGGAGTGCGTGGTAAGGTGGATCGGCTTGTTTTGCTGCGCCGCGGAATACTCGTATTTGACGTAATAGGGCTCGGCAAGCTTATCCTTGAATTTAGGAGCCAGGTTGGAGATATCGATACCGTCCTCCTTGGCAGTCTCTTGTCCCTTTCCCTGTCTTGTGACGGTGTAGGTGGAAAGCTTTGCACTGCTTCCCTCCAAGAGCTCGGTCATTTCAACACCGAACGCCAAAGCGCATTTATGAATAAAGGAAAAAGGAATATCCGTTTTTCCGCCTTCATACGAAAGATACTGTGCCTCGTCAACGTCGGTCTTTTCGGTCATTTCCAAAACAGAAAAGCCCATAATCTCACGCAACTCCTTAATTCTGGCTGCGATCTCCGACAATTGATTTTGTGTGTTGTTTGTGTTCATGGTGTTGCCCTCCTTTTTTTATTTTTTATATTTCAAGCGTTTATCGCTTTTAAAACAAAAGCACCCGTCTCAAAGCTTTCTTTGAGACGGGTGAAAATTCACTCGCGGTACCACTCAAATTGCGACAGATGTCGCCACTCTCGGAATCAAACAATTCCTATGCCTTGACGCAGCAATCACGGGAGCACTCTACTTGAATTTGCATCTTTGGAGCCTCCGGCTCGGAAGTGATGGGCGTTTGAGACTTTGTGCTGTCGGTTCACACCAATCCCGACTCTCTGTAAGCTTAGGATCTCTGCCTTCTTCGTCGTTGCCTTTGTTTATTAAAATATGCGTGTATTATAGCACACGAAAAATCGCTTGTCAATACTTTTTTTGAAAAAAATCAAAAAAATTAATCCCCGCAGTTTTCCCAGTTGTGGTATACGTCCATAACGTCATCGTCCTCTTCCAGCTTTTCGATAAGAAGATTCATAAACTTGATATCCTCCTCGTTCTCAAGCGTCACGGAGGTAGATGCCTGCTTGGTCTTTTCGGCAGAAAGGATCTCATAGCCCGCGTTTTTCAAGTCGTCCTGAATGGCATAAACGTCATCGGGCTCGGTGATCACAACGAACACGTCTCCCTCCGACTTAAAGTCTGCAGCGCCTGCTTCCAGTGCAGTTTCCATCAGCTTATCCTCGTCTACGTCGCCATCCTCGTTGTTAATAACGATCTCACCAACGTCGCTGAAAAGGTAGCCAACGCAACCGGTCTGACCCATATTTCCGTGATATTTGGAGAAATAGGAGCGCACGTTTCCTGCGGTGCGGTTGCGGTTATCGGTGGTTGCGGTCACAAGCACGGCAATGCCTGCAGGACCGTAGCCCTCGTATGAGACCTCCTCATAGGATTCACCCGTAGAACCCATCGCCTTTTTGATACAACGCTCAATGTTATCGTTGGGAACGTTATTTGCCTTTGCTTTTTGGATCAGGTCACGCAATTTGGAGTTGGAAACGGGATCGCCTCCACCTTCCTTTACGGCAACGGTGATCTCCTTGCCGATCTTGGTAAAGATCTTACCTCTTGCGGCATCGGTCTTTTCTTTTTTGTGCTTGATATTCGCCCATTTGCTATGTCCGGACATACTCTTAAATCCTTTCGTTTCTTATATACAATTTATTTTTTCTTTGTAAGAGGTCTTCCCATTCGGATCAGGATCAGACCTTTTCCGTCTTTTTAAGGCAGATCAAATCAAATGCGTTTCCGAGAACGGTCCTTGCCGCGGCGGTCAGCTTGATGCGCGACGCGCGAACGGCGGGATCGGTTGCGGAAAGAATGGGACAGTTGTGGTAGAAGCGGTTGAATGCCGCCGCAACGTCGAGAATAAAGCGTGTGATATAACTCGGCTCATAATCCGCGATCGCCGCGCAAACACGTTCGCCAAAGCGGCAAAGCGTTTTGACGAGAGCAGCCTCCTCCTCGGTGGTGACAGAGACGGGAGACTCCTTTACGTCATCGGCACGCGAGAGCACGGAGCACGCACGGGCATAGGTATACTGGACGTAGGGACCTGTATTTCCGTCAAAGCTGAGCGCCTCGTCCATGACAAAGTTGATATCCTTCATACGGTTGTTGGTAAGATAGTAGAATACGATCGCACCGACACCGATCGCCTCGGCAACCTCCTCCTTGTTTTCAAGCCCGGGGTTTTTCTCGTTGATAATGCCCGACACCTTTTCGATCGCCAGTGAGAACAGATCCTTAAGAAGAACCACGTTCCCCGTTCTCGTAGCAAGCTTGGCACCATTGAGAGACACGGTGCCGTAGGGCACGTGCACCAGCTGATCGTGCCAGGGATACCCCATCATTTCAACAACGCGGAACCACTGCGCAAAGTGCAAGCACTGCTGTGCGCTGGTTACGTAGATTGCCTTATCAAAGTGGTAGTTTTCCTTGCGGTAAACAGCCGCCGCGATATCACGGGTGGGATATAGAGTCGAGCCGTCTCGCTTAAGGATCAGGCACGGGGGCATATTGTACTCGGAAAGATCCACGATCGAAGCGCCGTCGTCGATCTTAAGAAGCCCCATTTCTCGAAGCTTTTCGACCTGCGCGGGCATTTTGTCGGTATAAAAGCTCTCGCCCTTGTAGGAATCAAAGGTAATGCCCAATTGACGGTAGGTTTTATTGTATTCCTCAAGACTGATCTCTACAAACCATTTCCAAAGAGCAAGATTTTCCTCGTCGCCAATTTCAAGCTTGTGGAATTCGGCACGCGCGGCATCGGCAAGCTCTCGGTTTTCCGGAACACCGTTTTCGGGGTCACCCTTGATCTCGTTATTGATACGGACGTAAAGCTCGACCAGCTTGTCGATCCCCTCCGCCTCTACCGCCTCGCGGCTTCCCCACAGACGGTATGCCACGATCAGCTTTCCAAACTGGGTGCCCCAGTCGCCAAGATAATTGATGCCGTAGCACTCATATCCCGCAAACTCGTGAAGACGTCTGAGTGCATGTCCGATGACGGTGGTACCGAGATGCCCAATGTGGAAGGGCTTTGCTACGTTGGGAGAGGAATAGTCGAGAACGACCATTTTTCCTTTTCCAAAATCCTGCGATCCGTATAACTCTCCCTTCTCAAGAATTTCGGGGACGACGTGTTTTGAAAGATAGTCGTTTGAAATTTTGATATTGAGATATCCGCTGACAGAATCTACCGATGCGATGCACTCGTCCGCAAGAGACGCGCAAAGCTGTGAGGAGATCTGTACGGGAGACATCCGCAGGGTCTTGCTTAATTTAAAGCATGGAAAGGCAAGATCGCCCATGGTAGGGTCGGGAGGATACTCGAGCATGGAGACCACCGCCTCCACCGTAAGCTCTGCCTCTGCACGGATCATTTTTACGCCTTCTACAATTTTTTCGGCGATACGTGTTTTAATGGTTTGCATAAAATGTCCTTTCAAAAAAGATGACTGTAATATTGTACCTCAAAACCTTAAAGGAATCAAGATGGAAATTGATCATTTTACGGTAAGTTGAGCGGTTTTTGCTTGTATAAATTGCAGTAAAGCGCCACTTTCCAAAAGAAGCTGAATGCCGCGCACGCCTGCGCTTACGGTAATTTTATCAAAATTCCGCGCACTTTCGTCCACGTAGGTGGGAAAAGCTTTTTTCATACCGATGGGAGAGCATCCGCCGCGGATATAACCCGTAAGCGACAAAAGATCCTTGACGTGTACCATTTCAATTTTTTTGTTCCCCGTGATTGCGGCGGCTGCTTTCAGATCCAGCTCTCCCGCAACGGGAATACAAAAGACCAAGGTTCCCGTTTTGTCTCCCCTTGCAACCAGCGTCTTAAACATTCTCTCGGGTGGAAAATTTAATTCCTTGGCAATATGAAGCCCCGAAAGATCACTTTCATCTACGGTATACTGCAATGCTTCGTACGGGATCTTCGCCGCGTCCAGCCTGCGCATGGCATTGGTTTTTTGCATAACGCTCCCTCTTCTTGAAATTTATCTGTATTCGTTGATCATATCCAAGGCGGCGCTTCTTTGTGCCTGCGTCACCTCAATGCCGCCAAGAATGCGTGCGATCTCCTCGATGCGCTCATCTCCGTCAAGGCGCAAAACGTCGGTTTCGGCACGCCCCTCGCGCTCTTCCTTTGCAATGCGAAAATGCGTATGTGCCAAGGAGGCGATCTGTGCGGAATGGGTCACGCAAAGCACCTGCGCATCCTTTGCCGATTCCTTTAATTTGATTCCGATCTTCCTCGAGGTCTTTCCGGAAACGCCCGTATCGATCTCATCAAAGATCACGGTTCCGGCTCCGTCACGATCGTTGATGACCGAACGAAGGGCAAGCATGATCCGCGAAAGCTCACCGCCCGATGCGATTTTGATCATGGGAAGTAAGGGCTCTCCCGGGTTGGTCGCGATTAAAAATTCAACGTCGTCACTTCCGCTCGCAGAAAGCTCCGAGGGCGTAACCGACACCGAAAAGCGCACCTTTGGCATATCCAAAAAGGAAAGCGTCTCGGTCACCTCTTTTGTGACCGCCGCGGCAGCCTCCGCCCGTTTTTTTGTAAGCGACGCCGCAGCCTTCCCGGCCTCTGCCGTCAAACAACGCACTTCTTTTTCCAGCTCTGCACGGGTCTCGTCAAAGCATTCCAATTCCTCAAGGCGACAAGCCGCCGCATTGCGAAAATCAAGAATTTCCTCTACCGTGTTTCCGTATTTTCTCTTTAACCTTGAAAGCTTATCAAGTCGTGCCTCGATCTTGTCGATGCGTGCGGTGGGGTCCCCGGTATCATCCACCGAATAAGAGAGCAAAAGCTCCGCCACGTCTTCAAGCTCTGAGGAAGCGGAAAGGAGACGTTCGCAGTATGCATCCGCTTCGTCGATGAGCCCATCCAAGGAGCGGACGGCTTGTTCCGCGCGCTTTATAAGATCGCAGGCGTTGGTCTTTTCACCGCCGCGTAAGGCGCGATAAGCAAGGTGGATCTGTCGATTGATCTGTTCGGCACCGAGAAGCTTATCTCGCTCTTTGGTAAGAAGCTCCTCCTCGCCTGTCTTCGGCTTAACGGAGTCAATGTCCTCGATCTGATATTTCAGCATTTCAGAAAGGCGCATCCGCTCGGATTCGTCTTTTGAAATGCTTTTCAACTTTTTCGAAGCACTCTGAAGCGCTGTATATATCTTGGTGTAAGCTTCTTTTTCGGCGATCGGCTTTGCAAAGGCATCCAAAAGCTCGATATGGCTTTTCTTTTGTAAAAGGCGCTGACTGTCCGACTGCCCATGGATGCTGATCAAGTGCCCCGCGATCTCCCTTTGCATGGCTTGCGTGATCATTTGCCCATTGATATAAGCACGTGAACGACCGTCGGCACCAAGCGTTCGGCGCAGCATCAGCGTTCGCTCCGGACAAGGAAAGCCCATCTCCTCGAGGAAGGCACAAACGCCGTCGGAAAGCTCCTCAAACACAGCGCCAACGACCGCCTGCTCCTCGCCCGTACGGATGATCTCCTTGGAAACACGGTTTCCAAGCAAGAGATTGATGCTATCGATGATCATGGATTTTCCCGCACCGGTCTCCCCCGTCAATACCGAAAAGCCAAGGTCAAATTCGAGATCTGCGCGGCGAATCACCGCCACGTTTTCGATATGTAAGGACCGAAGCATAGATCAGATCGCCTTCATCAGGTCGCAAAAGCGTTCTGCAATGCTTTTTGCGGATTCTGCATCACGGGTAGCTACCATAATGGTATCGTCCCCCGCAACGCATCCCAAAATTTGTTGAAAATTCATGGAATCAATTCCAACGGCAACCGCGGTTGCCATTCCGGGATAGGTCTTAAGAACCACCAGATTGCAGGCTGCCTCTACGCTGACGATGGAATCCACAAGAGCGGTATTGAATTTCATACCCGCCCCGCCGTCTACCTGCTTGGGAAGAACGTAACGGTAGGTTCCCTTTCCCGTGGTCATTTTTGCAATCTTCAATTCGCGGATATCTCTTGAAACGGTCGCCTGAGTCACGTCGAACCCACTTTCGCGCAGGTAGGTGATCAGCTCATCCTGCGTATCGATCTCATATCTGGAGATCAGCTCCAGCATTTTTTCCTGTCTGTTGCGTTTCATTCTCTTTTCTCTCCTTTTCAATCCAACTGAGATGAGCTCATTTTTTGGCGCAGCTTTTTATAAAATCCGCAAGGCTTCAAACGGATCAGGTTGGTCTGCATTGTAGATTTCAAAATGCGAACCGTTTGATTGCGGTAAAGTTCAAAATTCATACGCCCGTCCACCGTAAGGTAGAGCATTTTTTCTCGTGCGCAAACGTTCTTTATTTCAAGTACAGAGGCATCGGAAAAGATAAGGGGGCGTGCGATGAAGGAATGGGGACAGATGGGAGTTACGCAAAAACATCCAACGCGCGGATCAACGATCGCACCGCCGGCCGACATCGAATAGGCGGTAGATCCCGTGGGGGTAGCAATGATCAAGCCGTCCGCGCGGTAGGTCGCAACGGGGATCCCCCCCTCGTACAGCTCCAGATCCACAAGACGGGAAACCGAGCCGTTCGAGATCACCGCATCGTTGAGTCCATAGCAAAAGGAGCGCAGCTCTCCCGAGGTGCTGAGCAGTTCCACGCGAAGCATGGATCTTTTTTCAAGCGTATAGGATCCGTCAAAAAGCTTATCAAGATACGAAAGCTCCCCTGCCTCCAGCTCTGCCATATATCCAAGCCGCCCGAGGTTGATACCGAGAATGGGGGTACCCTTTTGGGTGGCACGGCGCGCGACCTCAAGAATGGTCCCGTCGCCGCCGAGAACGATCAGAATATCCGCCTCGGCATATACGGCATCTACGGGCAAATAGCGAAAAACATCGCGCCGCTTATTGATTCGCTCAAGCTTATCCTTGTTAAAGGAAGCGACCAATATCTCGCATTCCTTTTGTAAAAGATAATCAGCAACCGCAACGGCAGCATTTGCCTTTTCATATATATTAAAATTCGTTATCAGTGCAATTTTCAACACAGTGAAACGCTCCTTTTGTCAAATTCCTTTCAAAAATGCACGCACGTCAGACGGTGTCCACGGTGCTGTACGAGAAAAGCCAAGATCAAAGACTGCCAAAAACTCTCGGTTTCCGTCGCCCCCCTCAATCGGGGACGTGATCAAACCCGTCATACAAAAGCCATGCTCACAAGCACAGTCAAAAACGCGCATGATCGCCGCAAGATGCGCTGCCGGATCCTTTACAATGCCCCCTTTTCCAAGCATCGCCCTTCCCACCTCAAACTGCGGCTTGATGAGAGAAACAAGGGTTCCTTTTCCACCAAGCAAGGAAGGAATTTGGGGGATGATGTAGGTAGAAGATATAAAGGAAACGTCCATTACGGCAAGATCCACCGTCGCCCCGATATCCTTTTCTGTTAGGGAGCGCGCGTTCATATGCTCGAAGGATACGACCCGTTCATCCTCGCAAAGCTTTTTGGCAAGCTGGTTTTCGCCTGCATCCACAGCGTAAACGCGCGTAGCCCCCCGTTGCAAAAGGCAATCGGTAAAGCCACCGGTCGAGGCACCGATGTCCAGCGCGCAAAGTCCCTCGGGATCAACGCCAAAGGCATCCAGCGCTGCCTCCAGCTTCAACCCTCCTCGGCTGACGTAGATCAAGGGATCGCGCACCTTTACGGTATGCACTCCCTCCGAAACGGCAAACGAAGGCTTTTTGATAACGACACCGTCGATCTCCACCTCGCCGCTCTCGATCATGCTTTTGGCACGCTGTCGGCTTTGGGCATATCCGTTCTCGCTTAAGTAAAGGTCCAGTCTCATGCCGAGAAGACGGGGAGCAGATACAAAAGCCCCGCCGTAATGATCCCCGTAATGGCGCCGCAAAGGATCTGCAGGGGAGAATGTCCGATCAATTCCTTAAAGTGAAGATCCGCATGCTCAGAGTCCGAAAACATTTCGGAAACGATGAGATTGAGCGCCTTGGATTGCTTTCCCGTTTCATTGCGCACACCCGCCGCGTCGATCATAACGATCATGGCAAGCACGCCCGAGATAGCAACCGAGGAGGAGCCCAGACCGTCCTTAAGTGCACAGGCAATACAAAGCGCACATGCTGCGGCAGTATGAGAGCTTGGCATGCCTCCCGTTCCAAAAAACATATTTTTAAGGGAAAACTCCTGCAGCCTAAAGACGCCGGTAAATACCTTGATGATCTGCGCGATCAACCATGCGGCGATCGCTGAAATGACGTAATAATTGGTAACAAAGTCAAGAAGAAATTGCATAAAAACGTCTCTCTTTCTTATTTGTTTCTTCCACAAAGCCACCTTGCCAAAGAGCAAAGCGCATCGGAATCCGGATAATTTCGAATGGCATCAACGGCATTCTGTGTCAGCCGATCTGCGTAAAAACGAGCCTCCTCGACAGAATAAAAGCTTAAAAAGGTGCTTTTTTGATGTTCGGCATCCACGCCGGTGTTTTTTCCGAGGAGTGTACTGTCCCCCGTGACGTCCAGAATATCATCTACGATCTGAAATGCAAGCCCGATATTTTCCGCATAGGTCAAAACGTCCTTCATTGCGCGGTCATGAAAGGAGACCCCGGCGGCAAGCGCCCCCAGCACGGCAGAAGCACTGATCAATGCACCCGTTTTAAGGGAATGCAGCTTTAAAAGCTCATCCAGGGAAAGCTGTTTCTTTTCTCCTTCCAGATCCATGATCTGACCGCCGATCATACCGTATCTTCCGGCAGAGCTTGCAAGATACGCTACCGCCTTGGCAGAAGCCTCGGCGCCTGCCGCCACGTTGGATGCCGCGACTTCAAACGCGCCCGTCAAAAGCGCGTCGCCTGCCAAAAGTGCCGTCGCCTCACCAAACACCTTGTGATTCGTGGGCTTTCCGCGCCGCAGGTCATCATCGTCCATACACGGAAGATCGTCGTGAATGAGCGAATAGGTGTGGATCATTTCCACGGCGCAGGCGAACGGAAGCGCTGCCTCCTCCTCGCCGCCAAGCAATCGACAGAATGCGAGAGTGAGCATAGGGCGTATTCTTTTTCCGCCCGCGAAAAGGCTGTATCTTTCCGCGTCCAGAAGGAGCTTGAGATCCTCGTCCTCCTCATAGCACTGACGGAGCGCCGCCTCTGTCAGGGTGGCATCCTTATGCATTAAAAGCTCTAAAACCTCATCCGTCATTGTTCTGCCTCCGTTTTATGAAAATCGGCAAGTCCTACGTTGCCGTCTGCCTCGAGGCGAAGCTGTTTTACGGAAAGCTCGGCATTTTCAAGAAGCTCGGAGGAAGCGCGGATGAGCGAGATCCCCTCCTCGTAAAGCTTGAGCGACGCATCAAGCGTCTCGGTGCCGCCCTCAAGTGCGTTTAAGATCTCCTCCAAGCGCGCCATCGCGGCTTCAAAGGTCATTGTTTTTTTAGGCATTGATATCATCCTTTCCATCGACGGTCGCATAAACACACCCGTCGGACAAGCGAACGTTTAATCGGTCTCCCTTTTTTGTATCCTGCACAGACTGCACGGTTTTGCCGCCGATCGTTGCTACGGCATATCCGCGGGAGAGAACGGACAAGGGACTTAAAGACTCCAAGCGAGCAGCTCCCCCCGAAAGCAAGCTTTGCTTTTTCTGCAACGCCAGGTCAAGCGCACGGTTCATATCCTCCTCAAGATCGGCAAGCTTTAGTTTTTTAGGCTCAAGCATGCGCTCCGGATACAAAAACGCGTGTGCCGAGACAATGCGGTCAAGCGCGCGGCGCTCCTCACGCAGGCGCTTTTCAAGAAGGGCGGCAAAGCGCTTTTTCTTTTCGCCAAGAGAGAGAAGAATGCTTCCACGATCCGGCACGGCAAGCTCTGCCGCGGCAGAAGGGGTAGGCGCGCGACGGTCGGAAACAAAATCACAGATGGTAAAATCACTTTCATGTCCAACTGCGGATATTACGGGAACCTTACAAGATGCGATCGCCCAAGCCAGCGTTTCATCGTTGAACGCCCAAAGATCCTCCTGAGAGCCGCCTCCGCGACCGATGATGATCACGTCGACCAGATCTGCGGCATTAAAAAATTCAATTCCCTGTGTCAACTGCGCGGGTGCCTCTGCGCCCTGCACCGCGGAGGGAAAGAGAATGACGTTGGCAAGCGGAAACCTGCGCCCCAAAACGTTGATGATATCGTGGATCGCCGCCCCCGAGGGAGAGGTGATCACGCCGATGCGCGTGGGGCACGGCGGCAACGGCTTTTTTCTTGATTCGTCAAACAGCCCCGCTTCCTGTAATTTCCTTTTCAGCTGCTCAAAGCGCAACGCCAAGGAGCCGACACCGTCGGGCTGTAATTCATCCGCATAAAGCTGATACTGCCCCCCTGCCTCGTATACGGAAACGCGCCCGTGAGCGATGACCCGCATTCCGTCGGTAGGGCGAAACAAAAGCCTTGATGCATACGAACGAAACATGACCGCCTTCAATTGTCCCGTTTCGTCCTTTAAGGTGAAATAGGCATGACCCGAGGAATAAAGCTTAAAATTGGAGATCTCGCCGCGCACCATAATATCGGACAAAACCCGATCGCCGTCCAAAACCATTTTCAAGTACTCGTTTACCTGTGTTACCGACAGCGTACCCTTTGTCACGGACATAAGATCCTCCTTTCAAAGAAATCAGATAGTTTTCAGATATTGTGCCCTGCAGAGCAATGAGATCCCCGCGGCATTGTCAGCCGAAAACAGAGGATCCGCAAAAAACGTATTGCTGCGCTCTGAAAGCCGAGCCTGCAGATAACGGTTGCTCATCACACCGCCCGCATAAACGATGGGAAGCGTGGGAGCGACCGTATCCAGATGTCTTGTCATTTCAGCGAGTGTATCCGCAATAAAGGAAAGTGTAAATGCGGATACCGCGCGTGCGTCGTGTGTTTCCTCGTAAAGGCGTGCGGCAAGATTCTGAAGGCCCGAAAGATTGCAGTTGCCGTTTTTGACACAGATGCGAGGACGGGGAAGCTTTTTTGTGTTTTCCCCGGCAAGCGCTTCCATTTCTCTGCCGCACGGGAAGGAAAGCCCCATCATCACACCGATGCGATCGATGGCTTGTCCTGCGTTGAGATCCTCGGTCTCTGCCACAAGGGTTACGGAAAAACCCGTGTCGCCCGGGGTAACGTGTAAAACCTCGGTCGTTCCGCCGGACACGTGGAAGGCAAAGAAGGGATTTTTTAAAAGATCTTCTCCCGCTCCCGAGGAATATGCCGCTGCCATCACATGCCCGTTTTGGTGAGAAAACTCGTACACGGGAACATTGAGCGGGGAGGCAAAGGCATGCGCCGCCGCAACTCCCGATAAAAAGCAAGGCATATAAGAATCCGTAGCGTCACGCGGACGGGCGGAGCACCCAACCGCGAGCACACGCTTTCCGACAAGTACGTCGCAAAGCTGTTCGGAAACGGCGGGCAAATTCTTAACGTGCGCAAACACCGCGTCGCTTTGTCTTAACCCGCACTCCCCCTTTTTTACGGGGAGCGGCGCCTTGATATTTGCGATCACCTCGCCGTCCAAAAGACAAACGGCAGCAGAGGTGGTGTAATTACTGGTATCGAAGCCGACAAAGCAATCTATCATTCCGCGTTGCCTTCAAGCTCTACCTTTACACCGTTGAGAACACCGTTGACAAAGGCGCGCATTTTGGGATCGTCAAAGGTTTTTACCAGCTCGATCGCTTC
This sequence comes from Eubacteriales bacterium, assembly GCA_045588715.1. Taxonomy (GTDB): domain Bacteria; phylum Bacillota; class Clostridia; order Oscillospirales; family CAG-272; genus UMGS1865. The sequence continues at coordinate 18,479 of JAZNEQ010000142.1, forward strand.
GTTAAGAGATACGACGTTGGGAACGTCCTCCATATATTTCATTTCATAAACGCAAATACGCATAGCGCTTCTTGAAATAGGCGTGATCCGCCCCGTTTTCCATCCGTGGGAGTGACGCGTGATCAGTGCATCGATCTCCTCAAGATGCTCTCTGACTCCAAAATAAACGTCTTGTATGTATTTGTTTTCTTCGAACTCGCGCGCCTTCTTGGAAAGTGCATAGATCGCTTCGGGCGCTGTATCAGCGTGAAATTCGGTTTCGAACAAAAGACGAAACGCTTCCGCACGTGCTTCTTTTCTTGTCATTCCAGCCATTTTTATCAGGTCCTTTCTCTTGCGTTGGAATTTTTTGCGATAACGCACAAAACCCCACAATAACCCATCATATATATTATACAACAAAAAAATAAAAAGTCAACAGACAAAGTGAATATTTTCATTTTTTTATGCATATAAAATAGCATTCCAAACAGGACGGTGGACCGATGAAAAAAAGATATACTTCCCTTCCCGTACGGTTTCTTGCTTTCTTTTTGTTTTTTGTTACACTCTGCTTTATTTTTATGGGAGAAGAAAGGCAAAAAAGCGCCCCCACACACACGGGGGACAGCACCTTATTGATAAACAATGCCACCGTGGTGCTGGACGCGGGGCACGGCGGCGAGGATGGCGGTGCAGTGAGTGAAAGCGGCTTGATCGAAAAGGATCTCAACTTAAAAATTACTCTTTTGGTAGCGGAAATGCTGAGAGCCAATGGGATAAACGTAATTTTGACACGCGAAAAAGACGAGCTTTTATACGACAAAACCGTAGATTACCACGGCAGAAAAAAGGTGTTGGATCTTGCGGCAAGAAGAAAAATCGCAGCGGAAACAGAAAACGCCGTCTTTGTCAGTATCCATATGAACACGCATCCTCAAAAAAGCTGCCAAGGGCTTCAGGTCTGGTATTCTCAAAACCACCCGCTCTCCAAAGAGCTTGCCGAAAATATACAAACGACAGCACAGCGTCTGGTACAACCTCAAAATCACAGAAGCGTAAAAGCGGCAACAAGCGCCATTTATCTGTTACACAAGCTCGAAGTTCCTGCGGTTCTGGTCGAATGCGGTTTTTTATCCAACGTGAAGGAAGCTGCACGGTTGGGGGATGAGGAATACCGACGCGCCCTGGCACTTTCCATTTTCCTTTCGATCATCCACACCGATTTTTCAAATCATATGTAGAAAGCTATTGCAAAAACAAGTTTTTTGAGGTATAATGGTGAAAGAATAAGAAGAAAGGCAATGGGATCGATGAAAGGCTTAAAAACGTTTTATATTTGTTCGGAATGTGAATATAAAACCTCAAAATGGATGGGAAAATGCCCGTCCTGCAACGCTTGGAACTCCTTTGTGGAGGATGTTGAGGAAAGCGAACCGGCAAAAAACACTCCGAAACGAATCAGCATGATCCCCGCCAATGAGGATAACCGCGCGGTGGGCTTTCACGAATTGGAAATCCCTGATTACATGCGCAAAAACACAGGACTTGGTGAGCTTGACCGTGTTCTTGGCGGTGGCTTGGTGCATGGCTCTGTAGTGCTTTTGTCGGGCGAGCCCGGCATTGGAAAATCTACCCTTTTGATGCAGATCTGCGATGCTTTGGGTGAAAAGCAGCGCGTGCTTTACGTCTCGGGCGAGGAATCGGGAGGACAGTTAAAGCTGCGCGCCGAGCGGCTTGGGATCAGGGGGACTTCCCTTTACATCCTTACCGAAAGCAACGTAGAAAACGTACTCAAGGAAGCAGACAAAATAAAACCCGACGTTATGATCATCGACTCGATACAAACCATGTACGTATCCGCTGTCAATTCAACCCCGGGAAGCGTAGCCCAAGTCAAAGAAAGCGCCCTCACCTTGATCAACAAGGCAAAGGGCTGCGGTATTTCCGTGATCATGGTGGGACACGTAAACAAAGAAGGAACCATTGCAGGACCTAAAGTTCTGGAGCATATGGTGGATGCGGTGCTCTACTTTGAGGGTGAGCGTCAGCAAGCCTACCGTATCATTCGCGCCATCAAAAACCGCTACGGCTCCACAAATGAGATCGGTGTATTTGAAATGACGGACAAGGGACTTTTGGAGGTAGAAAACCCCTCCGAAATGCTATTGGCAGGAAGACCGAAAAATATTTCAGGCAACTGTGCCTTGTGCACCTTAGAGGGAACGCGCCCCTTGATCGCCGAGATCCAGGCGCTGGTCACTCCTACGGCTTTCCCTGCCCCCCGCCGCACGACAAACGGCATTGATTACAACCGCATATGCTTGATCATCGCCGTTCTTGAAAAAAGGCTTGGATTAAAGTTTTATCAAAACGACGTTTATATCAACGTGATCGGCGGATTGCGGCTGGACGAGCCCGCGTCTGATCTTTCGGTCGCAATGGCATTGATCTCCTCCATGACCGACCGTATTATTCCCGACGACCTGATCGCGATCGGCGAGCTTGGTCTTGCGGGAGAGTGCCGCGCGGTCTCCAATCTCGAACAGCGGGTCAAGGAGGCGGCGAGACTTGGGTTCCGCCACGCTCTCGTTCCCCTTCGAAACGTTGAAAAAAGGAAGCTCCAATTTGATGGGATCAATATCATTCCCATTCGCGGAATATACGAAGTGCTGAATATGATGAAATCAAAAGAATAAAAAAACGAACGGGGTGGGTCAAATGCGGTTCGCATTTGACCCACCCCTCTTTATTCTTCTTTTATCAATTGCCCAAAGAGGTTTCCTCGTACTTCCAAACGTATGCGCAAAGCTGCTCGGTCAGTGCCGCGGCAGGATTTTGCATGATCGTTGTTGAAACCTTATTCCAGCTTTGTACGGTCAAGCTATCGGCGTACCACCAGTCGGAATTGTTTTCAAAGGTTACGGAAGTTAAGCCTGTGCATCCCGCAAAGGCATTTTTACGAATACACTTGACGTTGGCGGGAATGACAATGCTTTCAAGACCGGTGCAGCCGGCAAAGGCTTCGTGACCGATCGCCTCAACGTCCATGGGGATTTGAGAGGTCTTACAGCCAAGAATCAAGGTTCTGACCCCGTCAACCGTGCCGATCAAGCAGTTATTGTAAACCAAGAAAGCAGTGTTGTCCTGAGACACCTCGATCGATTCGATTGCCGAACAACCCTTGAATGCGCCGTGACCAAGCTCTTCAACCATGTTGAGCTTTACGTTTGTAATCTTCACACAACCTTCAAACGCATACGCACCAATGGTTTTAAGAGCATCGGGCAACGTTACCTTCGTAAGGTTCTTGCAGCCCTTAAAAGCTTCCTGAGGAATGGCTTCGCAGCCTACCAGGGTAACCTCTGTCAAGGTTGCGGGAACGCTGTCGCTACTCTCTCCAAAGATATAAGCAAAGCTTCCATTTCCGGTTCCGTCTGCCTTCTCACCCACAAACGGCAGGGTGATCGAGGTAAACTTGTCACAACCTTTGAATGCCGCGGCACCGATGGTCGTAACGCCCGTGGGGATCTCTATGCCAACGAGGGCAGCACAGCCGTCAAATGCGAAAGCACCAATGGATTTCAGTTCTTCGGGAAGAACGACCGTCTCCACAGTCTTGCAACCCTTAAAGGCGTTTCGACCAATAGACTGACACTTGAAAAGCTCTATCTTCTTTAAGGTTACGGGAACCTTGGAAGAATCTCCTCCAAAGAGGAACGTAAGAGTCGTGTCACCTGTTCCGTCTGCCTTTTCGCCAACAAACGGCAATTTGAGGGAGGCAAGCTTTTCACAACCGGCAAATGCGGAGGCTCCAATGCTTGTCAAAGATTCGGGAAGAATGACGGTTTCAATATTTTTGCAATTTTTGAATGCTTCGGGAGCAATGCCATCGGCATTGGTAACCGTTACCTTCTTCAGGCTTGCGGGAATCTCCGAGCCAAAAATATAGGCAAAGTTTGTATTCTCTTCGGCATCTGCCTTCTCCCCTACGAAAGGAAGCGTGATCTCTGTAAGCGAATTACAGTTGGCAAATGCGGAGGCGCCGATCGTTTTAACAGTTGCGGGAATCACAATAGACTCGATGGTAGCACCCGCAAAGGCGAAATCTGCAATTGCGGTAACACTTTCGCCGATGACCGTATTCTTAGTTCCTGCAATTAAGGTCTTTCCATCAAGCGTAAGCAAAGATGCATTTTCTGCCTTAAAGGAAGAATTGTTTTGTGCCACGATGATCGAAGCAAGACGATCGCATCCCTTGAAGAGCGCGGTTCCGACGGTTGTCAAGGTCTTGGGAAGCTTGACTTGTTCAAGATTTGTGCAAGCCTCGAATGCAGAGTCCGCAATGGAAACGATCCCCTCTGGAATTTCGATGGCGGTAACCGCAGTGCTTGCAAATACCTTCTCACCGATCGCCGTTACTGTCGTTCCACCCGTAGGAATCGTATATCCGTTACCAACGGCGACGATCGTTTTGGTTCGCGTATCGATCAGGCAGTTGCCATCGACCTTATAAGCCGTATTATTTGCAGATACCTTGATCTCGTTAAGAGCCGAGCATCCCTCAAAAGGAGAAACGCCGATCGAGGTAACCTTTACGGGAATAGAGATCTTTTTAAGAGCCGTACATTTTTTGAACACTCCATCGCCAATCGTCGTCAGCTTTGAGGGAAGCGTGATGCTCTCAAGAGCGGCACATCCGTCAAAGGCAAAATTTCCAATGGCAGTGACATCGGAAGGAAGAACGATCGACTTGATCGTACCGCAATGATTTTGGAACGCGCCGTTCGGAATTGCGGTCGTGCTTGTGAGGGTGACCTTGTTTAAGGTAGCGGGTACACCGTAGAGCGTAACGTCCTTACTTGTGTCGTTATCGTAATAAGTGTACGTGAAGATATGATCAAATCTGGTAATTCCGCTACCGTCGGCTTTCTCCCCGACAAACGGGACCGTGATCTCTTCCAGCTGGTTACAGCCGTAAAAAGCGCCCTTGCCAAGACTTACAACCGTTGCGGGAATGATGATCTTGGTCAGAGGAGAATTTCCCTCGCTTTCGATGAAAGCAAACGCATAGTCACCGATGCTCTGTTCTGCCGCGCCCTCTGCAAACGTGACCTCCACAAGTGCATTACAGTTTTTAAACGCACCAGCGCCAAGCTCCTTCAAGGTTTTGGGAAGCGTGACAGAGGCAATTTGATCACAGTTTTCAAACGCGGATTCACCGATGGACTCGATCCCCACGGTTTCTTGTGTTACAAAAGTGATCGCTTTTAACGAAGTACAATCTTTGAATGCGTTTTTCCCAATGGTCTTAACAGCCTTGGGAATGCTCAAGGATTCTGCGTCGGTAGTGGACGCAAGAGCATTACAGCCTTCAAACGCAGACTCACCGATGGCGGTAAGTGCTTCGCCAAGGGAAACGGTTTGAATTCCGGTGCATCCCTTAAACGCCGCCGTACCGACTGTGGTTACGGACGTCGGGAAAGCAATTGCATTTAACGCCGTGCAGTTTTCAAACGCGGAGTCTCCAACGGTAGTAACCTTATTAAGATCAAGTTTGTTAAGAGCCGTGCACCCCTTGAACGCACGTGCGCTGAGTTCGGTAACGGTTTGAGGAAGCTTGACCTCGGTGATCTTAACACAGTTTTCAAACGCGCCCTCACCGATCGTTTCCACTTTCTTAAGATCGATCTCCTTAAGACTGTTGCAATTTTTAAAGGTCATCGTCCCAATCGTTTTTACCGTTTCGGGCAGGGTCAGGGATTCCAATCCCGTACATCCCGCAAAGGCGGTAGAATCGATGGTTTCGAGCTTGCTTCCTTCGCCAAAGTCAACATTTGTAAGCTGAGTGCAGGAGGAAAAAGCACTTTGACCGATCACGGTCAACTGGCTGTTCTTACCAAAGCTTACCTCCGTGATCAAGGGACAACCGCTAAACGCAGCTCCGCCGAGAGTTACAAGCTGACTGCCATCTTTAAAGATGACCTTTTGGAGCTTCGCGCACCCAAAGAATGCCGCATCTCCGATTTCGGTAACGCTCTTGGGAAGAGTAAGCGTTGCCACAGCGGGCGTTCCAACGTTTTGGACAACAAGTGCTTGGCATCCGCTGAATGCCTTGGCACCAATGGTTTTCAGAGCAGCATCGGTCGCAAAGGTAAGCGTTTCGAGACTTGAACAGTTTTCAAACGCGCTCTCTCCCAAAGTAACGACACTCTTGGGAAGCTGAAGCGTTTTGATCATGCTGCAATTTTTAAACGCTCCGTCACCGATCTCGGTTACCGTTGCGGGGATCGTAAGCGCGGTGATCGCGCAATCACGGAAGGCGTTGACGCCGATGGTGGCAAGAGTCGCGCCTTGCGCGTATTTGATCTCGGCAACGCCGCTTCCCCAGAATGCGGAAGCGCCGACGGTAAGAACGTTTTTGCCAATTTCAATTTTTGTAAGCTTTACACAGTTTCTGAATGCCGCATCTCCGATGGAGGTTACGTTAGCGGGAATGGAAAAGCTTTCAAGCGCGGTGCAATCCTCAAACAAGGAGTTTGAAATTACGTTAGCGTTGGCAGGCAGAGAAACGGAAGCAAGCTTGCCACATGCCTTGAATGCTCCCTCTCCCAAATCAAGAACGGTCGCGCGGTCGGCAGCAAAGGAAAGGGCGTTAAGCTTTGAGCACCCCTCAAATGCCGAGGCACCGATCGTTTCGAGCGTTGCGGGGACGACAAGCGTCTTAAGCGACGTGCATCCCATAAACGCGGATGCGCCAATCGTCTTCAGACTTGAAGAAAACTCAATTTCTTCGATGCTACGGTATCCCTTAAAGGCTTCGCTCGCGATCTCCTTTACGGGAAGACCCTCATGCTCTGCGGGGATCACAAGCTTTGCCGCGGTATAGTTCCCCATGCCCGTAACGATGTAGAAGCTTTCGTCATCGCTCAATTTAAAGGAGAGTGACACAATCGAAGGCGCCGACGGAATGGTTCCGCCGGAAGGATCCTCCGTTCCCGTAGTAGTGCCCCCGGTCGTCGTGGTCGTTTCCTCACCGGGATCCTCATCGCCTGAGCTTTCCTCTTCGGGATCGCTCTCGCTTTCTTCGGGATCGCTCTCACTGTTTACAGGATCGCTCTCACTGCTTACAGGATCGCTCTCGCCGCCGGGAGTAGTCTCGCTGCTTACAGGATCGCTCTCGCTGCTTGCAGGATCGCTTTGCACCTCGGAAGAGGTACTTTCGGGATCTGTCAGTGCCGAGTCGGTAGCCAAATCGGAGGAACCATCCCCCGTTTGCTCGGGATCGCCGCATCCGGTAAACAGAACAGTTAAAGCAAGCACTGCCGAAAACGCCGTTAATATCCACCGTTTTCTATTTTCCATTGCAATGTCTCCTTTTCATTTTTTCGGTATTTTGCACGTCACAAATCATTACGTGCAAAGATGATTATGCTTAGATGTATTTTATCACTTTTTTTTCATTTTGTCAATAGGAAAGAGAAAGAAACAACAAAATATAGTAAAAAAACACAGAAAAGGAACGCCGTGACAGCAGCTTCTCGGAAAAGGAAAAATTCACCCAAGCAGGTCGTTTCTGCGGTTTAGTAAAAAAACGCTTTGCAAAGGCAGCTCCGTCAAACGGGAGCTTTGCCTTCGCAAAGCGTATTTTCCACCCTCGCAGTTCTTCGCGAAGAAGTGTTTTGCAAGAGCGGTCGTGCTTTGGTTTGTGATTATTCTACGGTTACGGATTTTGCAAGATTTCTGGGACGGTCGATATCACATCCGCGCGCCCTTGCCGTTTCATACGCAAGCATCTGAACCGATGCAAGCGCACAAAAGAGCGTCGTCGCCTCCCCGCCGACCGGCAAAAGCACCGTGTCGTATGCATTACGGAAGGTAGGGACCGCATCCTCTTTGCAAATCAGAATTACGTAAGCGCCTCTGCTTGCTACTTCACGAACGTTGCTTTCGGTTTTGTCATAAAGCGCACGCTCGGTAGCAATGGCGATCACAGGCGTTTCCTCTTCAACAAGAGAGATGGTTCCATGCTTCAATTCCCCGGCCGCATAAGCCTCGGCGTGGATGTAGGATATCTCCTTGAGCTTGAGAGAGGCTTCCATAGACAAGGAATAGTCCATCCCGCGTCCAATATAGAACATATGGTCGGCGCGCGCAAGTTTTTTTGCAAGCTCGCAAAACAGCGAGCGCTTCTCTTCCAGCATGCGCTCCAGTGCCGCCGGCGCCTCTTGGGAAATATCCCTCATCATGTCCTTTAATTCATCCTGTCCCACACTTCCCGTGGCACGGGAAATGGCAGCGGCGATCATATACAAGATAGCGGCCTGTGTGCAGTATCCTTTGGTGGTGGCAACCGCGATCTCGGGTCCTGCATAGGTGTAGATCCTGCGATCCGCTTCACGCGCAATCGTAGTCTCCACCGCATTCACGATCGCCAAGGTAGGCATTCCCGCCGACTTGGCATATCTTAGAGCCGCCAAAGTATCTGCCGTTTCTCCCGATTGTGAGATCACGAGAACAAGCGTCCCCGCAGGGGCAAGCGGCGGATGATAGCGATACTCCGAAGCAATATGTACCGTAGTGGGGATCTTTGCGTATCTCTCAAGAAAGCCAGCTCCCACAAGACCTGCGTGCATGGCAGAGCCGCAGGCGACGATCTGGATCGCCTTGATGCTCTTCCAGAAATCAGACTCGATCCCATCGTCAGAAAAATCAGGAAGCTCATTTTTGATACGCGGAGAAACCGCACCGAGAATCGCGCGCGGCTGCTCGAAGATCTCCTTGAGCATAAAATGCGGGTATCCTCCCTTTTGCGCAGATTCGGCATTCAGGGTCGTAATGCTCCACTGAGGCAAAAATGCTTCTTTTCCCGCCTTATAAACCACTGCCCCTCCGTCACTGAGGCACGCGACGTCTCCTTCCTCCAAGCAATAATACTTTTTTGTAAACGGCAAAAATGCCGTCATGTCCGAGGCAAGATAGCAGCCGTCCTCGCCCGAGGCAAGGATCAGGGGAGAACCGCGGCGCACCGCATAGACCTCCTTTGGACGGTCACGGAACAAAAGCGCAAATGCATAAGAACCGCGAAGCTTTTTGGTGCATTCCGCGATTGCACTGAGCGGTTCTTTTGTTTTTTCATAGGTCACGTCCAAAAGAGCCGCCGCGATCTCGGTATCGGTCTCCGATACAAAGCTTTTTCCGCACGCCTCCAATTCCTTTTGAAGTTCTTTGTAATTTTCGATGATTCCGTTGTGCACAAGCACCACTTGCCCAGAGGAATGCGGATGCGCATTGACGTCGGAGGGAGAGCCGTGGGTCGCCCATCTGGTATGCCCGATTCCATAATGCGAAAAGAAGTCCTGCATCTCCTCCTTTTTTTGAAGATCGTCGATCCTTCCCTTGCATTTTACGATCTCGATCTCCCCATCTCTCTCCGCGGCGATCCCAACGGAATCATACCCGCGGTATTCCAACACCGACAGTCCCTTGGTCAACTTCGGAACTGCATTTTCTTTTCCAATATATCCGATAATTCCACACATGATTTTTTTCCTGTAAAACCTATAGGTCTCCCTTTCATTTTGATACGACAAAAAGACTGCCTTCGACGAAGTCCAAAACAGTATATGTCAATATAAAAAACAGGGATTGTTTTGCGGTTACCCGCATATTTGTCCTGCTTTTAACGATGAAGCATTCTTGCTCTCACCGGAGAAGTACCCGCCGAATTTTCGATCACTTCTCTCCTCGTCAACCGCAATAAGCGGTCTGGCGCTATCATTTCCCTGATTTTCGGGTGCTGTTTTTCCAAAAGGCGCATAGGAGGTCTTTTGCAGAGGGGTCAGGTCTGCAAAAGACCATTTTGTTACAAAATTATTCTTCTCGCTTTACAACGTTGCCCGCAGCCTTGAAAATATGATTTTCCGGCACAAATCCGCGGACGGATGACGTGGGATATACACTGCTGCGCGCTCCGATCACCGTGCCCGGATTGAGGACCGCATGGCATCCGATCTCTACAAAATCCCCAAGCATGGCACCGCATTTTTTTCTTCCCGTATCGATCTTTTTTTCGTTCGTTTGGATCGAAACGAGAGTCTTGTCGCTCTTGACGTTTGAGGTCACCGACCCCGCCCCCATGTGCGCTCCCTTTCCAAGGATCGAATCCCCCACGTAATTATAGTGCGGAACCTGCACACGGTCAAACAAAATACAGTTTTTAAGCTCGGTGGAGTTCCCCACAACGGCGCCTTCACCAATGATCACACTACCTCTGATATATGCACAATGTCTGATCTCGGCGCCCTTGCAAATAATGCAAGGACCGTTGATCTCGGCAGTGGAGGCGACCTTGGCATCCTTTGCGACCCAAACGTTCTCCTTTACTTCGTCAAACAACTCCGTGGAAAGCGTACTCCCGATCTTCAAGATAAAATCTGAAATTTCAGAAAGCACCTCCCAGGGATATACGTGTTTTTCAAGCAAGGGAGCGGCAAGAGTCGCATAAGGAGTACTGTAAAGCGCTTGGATCTTTAATTCTTCCATAATAGCCTCCTTTACGTCAAGGAAAGCTTATGAGCGACGATTTGGGATATAACCTCATCGGCATACTCTTTACATTCCTCTTCGGTTGCCGCTTCCACCATAACGCGGATGAGCGGCTCGGTTCCGCTTTTTCGCAACAGAATCCGCCCACCGTCGCCAAGACGGCGCTCAATGTCGGCAATCGTTTCCTTGATCGCAGGGTGCAGAACCACGGCATCTTTATCCGCAACGCGAATATTTCTCGTTACCTGGGGTAGCATTTGCACTGCTTCCGCAAGCTTGGAAAGAGGAAGCTTTTCGCCCACGACAGCTTCCATCACCTTGATCGCCGTTAAGATCCCGTCGCCCGTAGTCGCGTATTTACTGAGGATAATATGTCCCGATTGCTCACCACCGACACAGTTGCCGGTATGTTGCATATTTTCATAAACGTACCTGTCTCCCACCGTGGTCTGCTCATACCGGATATTCGCATTCTTAAGCGCACGGTAAAGTCCCATATTGGACATAACCGTCGTTACCACGGTATTATTGACCAGCTCACCGCTTTTTTTGAGCTGCATGGCAAGCACGTAAAGGATATGATCCCCGTTGATCACCTCTCCCCGTTCGTCCACCGCAATGCAACGATCGGCGTCTCCGTCAAACGCAAAGCCCACGTCCAGTCCGTTTTCCTTCACGTAAGAGGACAGCACCTCAATGTGCGTAGATCCCGCGTTTCGGTTGATATTAAGACCGTCGGGAGATGCGTTGATGGTATACGTCTTGGCGCCTAATGCGTCAAAAACGCTTTTTGCGATCATCCATGCACTTCCGTTGGCGCAGTCCAGACCAATGCGGAAATTCCGAAAGGAATAGCGCGAGAGCGATATCAAATATCCTATGTAACGGTTTCTGCCTGCGGCATAGTCAATGATCTCGCCAAGATCTGCCCCCGTCGCAAAAGGAATATCGGTATCTGGAATTCCAAGCTCCTTCCATTTTCCGTCAAGATAAAGCTCAATTTTTTCAATGGTTTCGTCGTCGATCTTTTCCCCCTTTTTGTTGACCAATTTGATACCGTTGTCGGTATAGGGATTGTGGCTTGCGGAGATCATGATCCCACAGTCAAAGTCATCGCCTGCCACGGCAAAGGAAACGCTTGGTGTGGTGGTTACGTGAAGCATATATGCATCCGCTCCGGAGGCGGTCAGTCCCGCCACGATCGAATATTCAAACATATAGCTCGATCTTCTCGTATCCTTTCCAATCACCGCGCGCACCCGACGCTTGCCGCCTTTTGCGTAAAACCAACCGAGAAATCGCCCGATCTTATACGCGTGCTCCGACGTGAGTGTGACACCTGCTTCTCCGCGGAAGCCGTCCGTGCCAAAATATTTTCCCATGTTCGTTATTTCCCTCCGTTTTAGTTTTGCGCCTTTGTAACAGATGAAAACAGCTGTTTAATAGTATAGCATAAAACGCACACAAAGTCAATATCCAAAAACAAAGAAGTTTTTTTCTTATTTTAAAGAAAAACGTCGAAAAAAGCAAAAAACAGCACCCGAAGCATTTCGGGTGCCGTTTTGAATTATAAAACAAGATTACTTTCCTGCGGTCATCTTTGCGATTTCTTCAGCAAAGTTCTCTTCTCTCTTCTGAATGCCTTCGCCCTTTTCGAAACGGTAGAAGTCAACGACAGCGATCTCGCCGCCCATTTCCTTTGCGGAAACGGCTACGTACTTGCCAACCTTCATATCCTCGTCCTTAACGTAGGTCATGTCAAGCAAGCAGTTGTTGTCGTAGAACTTGGAAACACGTCCCTCTACCATCTTCAGCTTGATCGCCTCGGGCTTCTTTGCGTTTGCGGGATCGTTTGCGATCTGAGCCAAGAGAATGTTCTTCTCTTCCTCAAGAACGGAAGCGGGAACCTGCTCACGAGAGAGGTAAGGCGTGGGATATGCGCCGATCTGCAGAGCGATGTTCTTTGCAAATGCAGCGAAATCGGGATGATCTGCAACGTTGGTCTCGAACTTAGCAACAACGCCGATGGAGCCGGTGCCGTGGATATAGGTGCT
>JAZNEQ010000143.1:0-15976 GCA_045588715.1 Eubacteriales bacterium
AGAAAAAGGAATGCAGCTGCACATACCCAGCTTTCCGCATGGAGGATCTTTGCAATAAGATTTGAAAGCTTATTTTTCATATGGCTTCTCCGTTCTTCGAATTTGTAAGCGGCATCCTTTCAAAGTATAGCAGAAAAATCAAAAAAAGTCTATAGTTTTAATAAAAAAATTCTTTTTGTATTTACAAAACAAAAAAGATATGTTATAATCTAAACAAATAGAAAACGAAAGGATAACAACAACTATGAAGGATACAACTCTCGTTATTTTGGCAGCAGGACTTGGCAGCCGCTTTGGCGGAAACAAGCAGATCTCTCACGTGGGACCTCACGATGAGATCTTAATGGAATATTCCATCCACGATGCGATCGCTGCGGGCTTTACACAGATCGTTTTCATTTTGAAATCCGAAATGGTCGATCTGATCAAAAGCACGATCGGCGCGCGTCTTGAGGGGCGTGTGCGCGTAGATTACGCGGTGCAGGACGACAGCACGCTTCCCGCATGGTATACACGTCCCGTTGACCGTGTAAAGCCCTTTGGTACGGTGCACGCCGTGCTTTGCGCGAAAGACGTGATCCGCGGAGCGTTCGCAACCGTCAATGCCGACGATTATTACGGCAGAGAAGCGTTTTTCATTATGCACGATCTGCTCCTTGGGCTTGAGAGCGCAAAGGACGCAGCGATGGTGCCTTATATTCTCGGAAACACCATGAGCGAAAACGGCGGCGTTACGCGCGGCGTTTGTACGCTGGCGGACGGAAAACTTGCCGGTGTTTGCGAGACGGGAGATATCCACTACGGTGAAAACCGCGAGATCTTGAGCGAGAGAGGACCGTTGCCATTTGATGCTATGGTTTCCATGAATATGTGGGGCTTCCACCGTGATCTTCTCTCCCGTATGGATCAGTACTTTGAGGATTTCTTGCACAATATTCCCGAAGGAAATATCAAGGCAGAGTGTTTACTTCCCATCATGGTGGGCGAGTTTTTGGCAACCGGTGAAATTTCGGTTGAAGCAAAGTATTCTCCCGATAAGTGGTTTGGTATCACTTATGCTGCCGACCGCGATCTTGTCATCGAAAAGTTAAAAGAGCTTCACGATGCGGGTGCTTATCCCGAAAAGCTGTTCTGAATCGAAAAACGCAATGTTAAGCATTGAGGCACCGCCCTCCATTTTGCGCCCGCGTACGCTTTCTTGCACCGATATCGTTGAAAATGCGCGAGCGCTTTTTCAAGGAAGTGTCCCCGCGGTGATTGAATCTCCCGTTATGGGACTTTGCGCGTGGGATCACTGAATTTTAACCATTTTGTATAAAAAGTATCGTCGGCTTTCGTCGGGCGATACTTTTTTTGTTGGCTTTGGATATTCGTTTTTTTACAAATCTCTTGCAAAATCGACATTTTTGTGATATACTTAAAAAAATACATCACGTGTTTTGCGGAGGAAAAAATGAAACTCAAATATCTTCCCAATTACATTACCTGTTTGCGTATTCTGGGAACGGTGTTGCTTCTTTTCACGGAAACACTTTCCGTGCTCTTTTTTCTTACCTACCTGTTTACGGGGGTCACCGACGCTTTCGACGGCTTTCTTGCCAGAAAACTCAATGCGGTCACTGCCTTCGGTTCCAAGCTTGATAGCGTTTCCGATCTGCTTTTTTATACCGTTTTGCTGGCAAAAATTTTCCCCCAAATGTGGGAAACATTGCCCTGCACGATCTGGGGAGTGCTGGCGCTCATCCTTCTTGTGCGTGCCGCGGCATATACGGTGGCGTTTCTCAAATACCGTCAATTCGCTTCTATTCACACTTATATGAATAAAATGACGGGCTTTGCTATTTTTGTCTATCCCTTTTTCCTCATTTCTCCCGTGGCGGTTCCCGCAGCATTTACGGTTTGTGCGATCGGAGGGCTTGCATCTCTTGAAGAGCTTTTCATCCACATTTTTAAAAGCGGATACAAGGGAGACGCAAAAACAATTCTTTTGATGAAATAGTTTTTTCTTTGCCGCAGGCGCAGTTTTTGAGCTTGCGGCACGTGTTTTTTAAAAACTCCTGATTTTTTTAAAAAATCCTCAAAAAGCTATTGACAAACGGATCGCGGTGTGGTATAATACCGAGGAAAACAAAGCAGAGCTCTCCGCTCTCACCCACCCGCTACGCGGTCAGGTCAATAGCAGTTTCCTTGCCTTTGGGCGGGGTAGGTGTGCCGTGCGGAGAAGTGTTTCTTTGTACGGTTTTATTTTTTGCTTGGAGGTGTTGAACTATTAGCGCAAAAGACAAAGAAAGAGAAAACCTGCTCAACGAGGAGATCACTGCGAAGGAAGTACGCCTGATCGGTGCAGACGGTGAAACGCTCGGTATTATGAGCTCCGCAAAGGCACTGGAGATCGCGTATGAGCAAGGGATGGATCTTGTAATGATGTCCGCACAGGCGGTTCCGCCCGTGTGCAAGGTCATGGACTACGGCAAATTCCGCTTTGAACGCGACAAGCGTGAAAAAGAAGCGAAGAAGAAGCAGCAGACCATCGAGCTTAAAGAGATCCAGCTGTCCTGCCGCATTGATACGCATGACTTTGAAACAAAGGTCAATCACGCACGCCGCTTTCTTACCGACGGAAACAAGGTTCGCGTCGTTATGAAATTCAAGGGACGTGAGATGAGCCATATGCACATCGGACGTGAGGTGCTCGAAAAGTTCGAGACTGCTTGCTCCGAGCTGGGAACGGTCGATAAAAAGCCGGTTCTCGACGGCAGATTTATGAGCATGGTGATTTCACCTGTCAAAGCGAAATGATTCACGCCGCGCATATGCGGATGAAACTGTACGACTACAAACCGACACTGGTCGGGAATAGAAAAAGGAGTTATAAAAATGGGAAAGATCAAAACACATAAGGCTTCCGCTAAAAGATTTTCCGTTACTGCTAACGGCAAGGTCAAAATGTTCCACAGCTCTCACCGCCACAACACCGGTAATAAGAGCGCAAAGCGTCTTCGCCATCTGCGTTCCAGCGCAATGGTAAACGGCAAGATCGCAACCAACCTTAAGACTTTGGTCCTGAAGTAAGAAGAAACGGAGGAATTGAAAAATGGCAAGAGTTAAGGGCGCATTGATGACGCGCAAGAGAAGAAAGTCTACACTGAAGGCAGCGAAGGGCTACTGGGGCGCAAAGTCCAAGCACTTCAAGATGGCAAAGCAGGCCGTACTTAAGAGCGGCAACTACGCTTTCGCCGGCAGAAAGATGAAGAAGAGAGACTTCCGTTCTCTCTGGATCACCAGAATCTCCGCTCAGGCGAAGGTGAACGGCATGAACTACTCCACCTTTATGCACGGTCTTAAGAAGGCAGGTATCGACCTCAACCGCAAGATGCTTTCCGAGATCGCTGTTTCCGACAAGGAAGCTTTTGCAGCACTTTGCGAGCAGGCAAAGGCGGCACTCTGATTTTAACAATTGAAAACCCGATGTTATCATCGGGTTTTTGTCGTAGATAGAATGCTTTAAAAAACGTCAAAATTGTGAAAAAAGGCTTTTTTGATGAAAGACCGAGGTGAAAAAATGCATTTTGAAGGCGAGGTTATTCGCTCCAGGCAAAACAGAAATATCGTTGAGCTTTGCAAGCTTTCCGACCGTAAGGCGCGGGAAGCGACAGGGCTTTTTCGTTTTGATGGGATCAAGCTTTTGGAAGAAGCAATTCGGAATAAAATAGAGATAAGATCGGTGTTTTTGCGCGAGAGCTCCTCTCACCGTGTCAACAATTTTTTAGAAGAGCGCTTCGGTGCGGATGCTTTGGAGTACGCGGAGCGCATTTTTTTGGTATCGGACGAGGTGTTTGAGCGTATTTCCGAAGAAAAATCGCCCGAAGGTGTAATTACTGTTGCAAAATATATTGACAAATTGCAAAAAATTGTTACAATATATTATAGCGCGGATTTTTTTGAAATGCGTAACGAGCGGATCGTACTTCTTGAATCCGTGCGCGATCCCTCAAACATAGGTGCTGTGATCCGAAGCGCTGCGGCACTGGGGGTGGACCGTATGATCTTAAGTGCGGATTGTGCGGATATCTATCACCCGCGCGCTGTTCGCGCCTCTATGGGAACGCTGTTTAATCAGAAGATCGACCGTGTTACCGATCTTGCGGGAACGATCAAGTCGCTTTCCTCAAGCGGAAGACGTGTGTTTGCAGCGGCTCTTGACGCGTCCGCTTGGCGTCTCGGTTCCTTTGAACGAAAAGAAGGGGATTGCGTGGTCATCGGGAACGAGGGGCACGGACTGTCTGATCTTGTGATCGAAGCGTGTGATCACAGCGTTATGATCCCGATGAGTGAACGTGCCGAGTCCTTCAATGCGGCGGTTGCCGCATCTATTCTCATGTGGGAGTTTTCAAAATAAAGGAATCAACGGAGGCCGAGCTTGAAAAGAAAGGATCTTCTTTACTGGATATGGTTGTCGCGTGCCTTGGGGAGCAGAAGCCGTGGATTTGAATCATTGATTGAGATATACGGCTCGCCCTGCGGTGTGTACTCTGCCGACAAAATCGATCCCTCTCTTTTACGTGACATTTCAAAAGCAGCGCTCATAGCGCTTTCAAAAAAGGATCTGACAGAGGCTTGCCGTATTCTTGATCACTGCGAGCGTGAGGGGATCGGAATTCTTACTTATGGGGATGAGTCTTATCCCGATACGCTTCGTACGATTGCCGATCCGCCCACCGTTTTGTACTATAGGGGACGACTTCCCGATATGAATCAGAAAATGTGTGTCGGAATGATTGGCACGCGTAAAATGAGTGAATACGGAAGAGACTCCGCGTATAAAATAGCCTACGGGCTTGCAAAGGCAGGGGTCGTGATCGTCAGCGGAATGGCGGAGGGGATCGACGGCGTGTGTGCTGCTGCGGCGATTGCCGCGGGCGGTGAGACCGTAGCTTTCCTTGGAAACGGAGCGGATATCGTCTATCCCAAATGCCATAAAGCGCTGTATGAAGAGATCTGCCGTCACGGCGCGGTGCTTTCCGAGTACCCTCCCGCAACAAAGCCCATGGGTTATCATTTTCCTGTACGAAACCGTTTGATCAGCGGTGCGTCAGTGACAACGCTTGTGATAGAGGCAAGACTGCAAAGTGGCTCGCTGATCACTGCAAAAAAGGCGATTGAGCAGGGCAGAAGCGTGTATGCACTTTTGACTGCCGCCACGGAAGAAGCCGCCAGAGGGGCGCAGGCTCTTTTGGAATTGGGTGTTAGCCCCTTGGTGGGGGTTAGGCAGCTCCTCTCGGATTTTATTCACATCTACCCAAAAGAAGTTCATCTCGAAAAAGGCATCAAGGAGGAGGTCGTTGTCGATCTCTTGTATCTTTCGCGTCTTGGTGTGATCGCATTAAATGATGCAAGGCAAAGATCAGAATCCAAGGACAAAAGCGCTCGGGCGAGTGCCGCGACCTTGACGTCGGCGCCCCTCGCAAAGTCGAAGCAAGCAGACAAAGCACCATTCCTTACCGAGGAGGCGTTTGGAGAAATGACGCCTACAGAGGCGGCGATCATGCGCCTTTTTCTTGCAGAAAAGGAAATTCCCTCCGAACAGTTTTATAATCTGCCGTATGAGGCAAACGAGATCTCAATGGCATTGACCTGTCTTGAAATTGCGGGCAGGATCAAAAGAACGGTCGGCTCTTTGTATGAGCTGTGCTGATTTTTATATGAATTACGTATATTGAACCAAGTCGAAAAGAAAGGGTTATCATTCAAATGGCAAACAATCTGGTTATTTTGGAGTCCCCCTCAAAGGCATTGACAGTCAAGGGGTATCTTGGAACCAATTATAAGGTGCTTGCCTCCGTCGGGCATGTACGCGATCTTCCCAAGAGCTCTCTTGGCGTGGATATCGAAAACGATTTCGAGGCACACTATATCAATATTCGAGGGAAGGGGGATCTGATCAAGGAGCTGCGCCGCGAAGCGAAGGCGGCAAACAAGGTCTTCCTTGCAACCGACCCTGACCGCGAGGGAGAAGCAATTGCATGGCATCTCTCGGCGGCTCTCGGAATTCCCGTTGAAAAAACACAGCGTATCTGCTTTAACGAGGTTACCAAAACGGCGGTCAAGGCGGCGATCAAAGCCCCCCGTCAAATCGATATGAACCTTGTCAATTCCCAACAAACACGCCGCATCTTTGACCGCATCGTGGGCTATAAGCTTAGCCCCCTGCTTTGGAAAAACGTCAAAAGCGGACTTAGTGCAGGGCGCGTTCAGTCGGTTGCGACCCGCATTATCGTAGAAAGGGAAGAGGAGATCAGGGCGTTCGTTCCCACCGAGTATTGGACGATCGAAACGCTTTTGACCTCCGACGATCAAAAGAGCTTCCGCGTACATTTCTTCGGTAATCGCGAGGGAAAGATCCATCTGGGAAGCGAGGCTGAGGCAACGGCAGTTGCGGATGCCGTTAACGGAAAGCAGTATAAGGTAGCTTCTGTGCGCCGTGCGGCAAAGCACAAAACGCCCGCCGCGCCTTTTACGACCTCCACTCTGCAGCAGGAGGCGTTCCGCAAGCTTGGATTCCAATCGCAAAGAACCATGAAGGTGGCGCAGGAGCTTTACGAAGGTGTGAATCTCGGCTCTGAATTCGGCGGCACACAGGGTTTGATCACTTATATGCGTACCGATTCGGTGCGTGTTTCCACCGATGCGCAGAATGCCGCAAGAGAGTTTATCGTACAAAAGTACGGGCAAAAGTATTGCCCGGAGCAGCCCCGCGTTTATAAGACACGGGCAGGGGCACAGGATGCACATGAGGCGATCCGTCCCGCGAGAGTAGAGCTGGAGCCTGCATTGATCCGCCGCCAGTTGACAAACGATCAGTACAAGCTTTACAAGCTGATCTGGGAGTGCTTTATTTCCAGTCAGATGGAATCTGCACTTTTGGATACGATCAGCATTGACTTTGAGTGCGCGGGCTACGTGTTCCGTACCAGCGGATATTCCGTGAGCTTCCCCGGTTATATGGCGGTTTATGAGGAAAGCGAGGAGGCTGTTCAGTCCGACGGAGAGCCCCGTGAGGTCAAGGATATTCGCTTACCCGAGCTTTACGACGGTGAGCTTTTGGATGCCGACGATGCAGAATTGACCCAGCATTTCACCGAGCCTCCGGTAAGATACAACGACGCATCCTTGATCA
Organism: Eubacteriales bacterium; assembly: GCA_045588715.1. Classification (GTDB taxonomy): domain Bacteria; phylum Bacillota; class Clostridia; order Oscillospirales; family CAG-272; genus UMGS1865. The sequence continues at coordinate 7,178 of JAZNEQ010000143.1, forward strand.
AAATGCTTAAGGATCTTGACATTGGACGTCCCAGTACCTATGCGACGATCATTGGGACGATCTTGGCGCGTAATTACGTCAAGCGCGACGGAAAGGCGTTTGTTCCCACCCCCTTGGGAGAGGTGACCAATAAGCTGATGGAGGCACATTTTCCTACCATCGTCGATTATGGCTTTACCGCGGACATGGAAAGACGGCTCGACGAGATCGAAAACGGAGATGCCGTGATGCTGGAGGTGCTTCGTGAATTCTGGTCGGATTTTTCAAAGCAGCTTGAAGTTGCCGAGAAAACGATCGGCGAGAACAGCATTGAGATCCCGCCGGAGGAAACGGATATCGTTTGTGAAAAGTGCGGCAGTAAAATGATCGTTCGCAACGGTCGCTTTGGAAAATTTGCCGCTTGCCCCAACTATCCCAACTGTAAAAACACCAAGCCTCTCATTTCCGCGGATAAGAAGGCAGAAGAGACACAGGGATCGGAGGAGCAGGAGAATGCGCAAAAGGCTCCTGCGATTGCGGATTTTAAGTGCGAAAAGTGCGGCTCCGATATGGTGCTTCGTTCGGGAAAGTTTGGAAGCTTTTACGCTTGCAGCCGCTATCCGGAATGTAAGTTTACAAAGGCAAAGGTGCGCGAGCTGGGTGTGAATTGTCCCAAGTGCGGATCTAAGATCATTACAAAATACAGCAGAAACCATACGGTCTTCTACAGCTGTGAAAAGTATCCGGAATGTGATTTTTCCTCATGGGATCTTCCTACGAACGAGGTGTGTCCCGATTGCGGAAAAATGCTGTTCCGCAAAAAGGGAAAGAGCTTGCTTGTATGTCACGAGACAAATTGCGGCTTTTCCCGTGAGATCACCGAGCAGGGTGATCCGCGTGCAGAGGAATAAGCCGTGAAGGATTATATCAATATTTACGGTGCGGGGCTTGCGGGCTGTGAAGCGGCTTGGCAAGTAGCAGAGAGCGGCATTTCGGTTCGTCTTTTTGAAATGAAGCCGCAAAAATATACCCCGGCGCACCATTCTCCCGATTTTGCGGAGCTGGTCTGCTCCAATTCTCTGCGATCGGACAGCTTGGCAAACGCCGTGGGGCTTCTGAAAGAGGAAATGCGGAGATTAGGTTCTCTCGTTATGGAAGCCGCGGATAGGACACGTGTTCCCGCAGGCTCGGCGCTCGCGGTGGATCGCAAGCTTTTTTCGGAGTATATTACGAACAAGCTTCGCTCGCATCCGAACGTAGAGATCGTGCCGTGTGAGGCAGAAGGGATTGAAGAGGATACCGTTACGGTGATCGCAACGGGACCTCTGACTTCAGGCAAGATGGCGGATTATATTGCAAACACGCTTGGATGCGGAAGTCTGCATTTCTTCGATGCGGCAGCACCGATCGTGGATGCGACCACGATCAATATGGAGATCGCGTTTTTTGCATCTCGCTATGATAAGGGGGATGCGGACTACATCAACTGTCCCATGACAAAAGAGCAGTACGATCTTTTTTACGAGGCGCTTGTATCTGCCGAGGAGGCAGAACTTAAGGAGTTTGACAAGGAGAGTCAGAAAAACGTTAAGGTATTTGAGGGGTGTATGCCCGTAGAGGTCATGGCACGTCGCGGATACGATACGTTACGTTACGGTCCCTTGAAACCCGTGGGATTGATCGATCCTCGCGTGGGAAGTGAATCCTATGCGGTCGTACAGCTAAGAAAAGAAAACGCAGAGGGGACGATGTTCAATTTGGTCGGATTTCAAACACATCTGACCTTCCCCGAGCAAAGGCGGGTATTCCGTATGATCCCGGGACTTGAAAATGCCGAGTTTTTGCGCTATGGCGTAATGCACCGCAATACCTATCTCAATTCCCCCGATTTTCTCAGTGCGGATTATTCCATGAAAAATGCACCTTCCGTTTTCTTTGCGGGACAGATGACGGGCGTTGAGGGATACGTGGAGTCTGCCGGAAGCGGGCTTCTCGCCGGGATCAATGCCGCGCGCAGAATTCAAAAGAAGGATCCGCTGATCCTTCCCGAGGAGACGATGCTGGGTGCCATGGCGGCATACGTGAGCCGCGGGGGCGTTGGTGATTTTACACCGATGAATGCCAACTTTGGCTTGGTTCCTTTGCTTGGCTACCGCGTTCGCGGAGGAAAAGCGGCGAAAAACGAAAAGCTTTCACAGCGCGCGCTCGACGTATTGGGCGAGTGCCTTGAGAAGGCTTGAGAAACGGCGAATGCCGTAACATGATAAGGATGAACATATGAGAATCATTGTTGACGTAATGGGTGGGGACAAGGCGCCGGAGGAAACCGTAAAGGGTGTCATTTGGGCGGCTCGTGAATTTAATGCGAGCTTTATACTTGTCGGAAACCGCGACGACATCGAGCGGATCACCGCAGAAAACGATTTTGATATTCGCCGTATGGATATTGTGCATACCGAAACCGTGATCACGATGGAGGACGACCCTCTTTGTGTGGTGCGCGGAAAACAGGATTCTTCCATGTCAATAGGACTAAAAATGCTTGCGGAAGGTCAAGGGGATGCCTTTGTCAGTACGGGAAATACGGGTGCATTGTTTACCGGAGCTACGCTGATCGTACGTAAGGTAAAGGGGGTACAGCGCGCGGGCATCGGTACGATCCTGCCGCTTGGAAATCCCGTGCTTCTTCTGGATACGGGCGCCAACGTGACCGTGACCGATGAAAATCTTGAGCAATTCGGCGTGATCGGATCTGCTTATATGTCCAAAGTGTACGGTCTTGAAAGCCCGCGCGTCGGGCTTCTCAATAACGGCGCGGAGGAGTGTAAGGGTACCGAGCTTCAAAAGAGCGCCTATCAAAAATTAAAGAACAATCGAGACATCAACTTTGTCGGAAATATTGAGGGGAACGTTTTGCCATTTAACAGCTGCGACGTGATCGTGGCGGACGGATTTACAGGGAATATTCTGCTCAAGACAGTGGAGGGGCTTGGCAAACTCCTTTTGGGAAAATTAAAAGAAGTCCTTTACAGCTCCACAACGACGAAGCTTGCGGCATTGACTATGAAAAAGCAGCTTGGCGGTATCAAAAAACAGTTTGACGCATCCGAGTACGGAGGCTCTCCCATTCTCGGGATCTCCAAGCCCGTGATCAAGGCGCACGGCTCGTCTGATGCAAAAGCGTTCAAAAATGCGATCAGACAGGCAATCGCCTATGCCGAATCGGGTGCCATTTATGATATTGCTACCTGTGCGCGAGAATATTCCGAAAGGAAAAAGGCACAGCAGGAGGCTATGAAACAGGCAGAGACTGCTCAAAATGCTGCGCAATAAGGCAAAAAAGGAACGAGGTACAACATGATAAGGCCACTTGAAGAGCTGGAAACACGGATCGGATACAGCTTTCGTGATATTCACTATTTAAAATGTGCGCTGACGCATTCCTCTTACTCAAACGAGACAGGAGCGAAAAATCACCATCTGCTTTGTAACGAGCGGCTTGAATTTTTGGGAGATTCCGTGCTTTCGCTGATTACCAGCGACTATCTTTACAAGCACTTTCCGCTTCTTCCCGAGGGAGAACTGACACGCATTCGTGCGGCGACTGTATGCGAGGAAGCGCTGGCTTCTTACTCTGAGCAAATCGGGCTTGGCGAATTCCTTTTGCTTGGAAAGGGAGAGACACAGTGTGGAGGCGCGAAAAAGCCCGCAATTTTAGCGGATGCCTTTGAGGCAGTGCTTGCGGCGATCTATCTGGATGCGGGCAGCATGGAAGGAATGCAAGCCGTTTCAAATTTTTTGTTGCCTTTTATCAAACAGGCGGTGTCCGAGCTTCCCGAGACAGGAAACGCGCACATCGACAGCAAATCCCGCTTACAGGAATTCGTTCAGCAGGATAAGGAACAGAGAAACGTGCCCGAATACCGTTTGGTAGGAGAAAGCGGTCCCGACCATAACAAAACCTTTGAGGTGGAATTGTATCTGGGCTCCAACCGCATCGGATACGGAAAGGGACATTCCAAAAAGCATGCGGAGCAAGCCGCGGCAAAAGCAGCGCTTGAGCTGTTTGGGCAGTTTTGACGATGAAGGGACATCGTAATATTCCCATTTTTATTCCGCATCTTGGGTGTCCCAATCAATGCGTGTTTTGCAATCAACGCTCGATCTGTGGATGTCAAAGCTTTCATCCCCGGGACGTCAAGGAGCAGATCGAAGCGGTGCTTTCCAAAGAATCCGAGAAGGAGACCGAAATTGCTTTTTTCGGCGGCTCCTTTACGGGGATCGATCGGGATCTGATGATTCGCCTGCTTGATACTGCACAGACCTACGTCGATGCGGGAAGGGTAAGCGGTATTCGACTTTCTACCCGTCCCGACTATATATCAAAAGAGATCCTTGATATTTTGGAAAGCTATACTATAAAGGTGATCGAGCTGGGATTGCAAAGCATGGATGACCGCGTTTTGCGGGCATCACGCCGCGGACATACGGCAAAGGATGCCGAGCGGGCGTGCTTTGCTATTGGAGAGCGGGGGATCCCTTTTTGCGGACAGATGATGATCGGCTTGCCGGAAGCCACGGGTGAGAGCGAGGTTTATACGGCAAAAAAGATCTGCCAGATGGGTGCATCCTTTGCACGCATTTATCCTACCGTTGTATTTTTGGATACGCCGCTTTGCGACATGGCAAAAGAAGGGATCTACGTGCCGCTGTCCGTAGAGGATGCCGTGGTGCGTGCCGCCAATGCCTACGAGGTGCTGGAGGAGGCGAACGTTCCCTGTATTCGCATAGGGCTTTGCGCGTCGGAGACTTTGACCGACGAACGCTTTGTTTTTGCGGGTCCCAACCATCCGGCCCTTGGCGAGCTGGTCATGGGTGAGGTATACTACCGCAAAATTGTTTCACTTTTAAGATCAAACTCCCTTTTGGGACGCGAGATCGTTTTGGAGGTCCCCAAAAAAGAGCTTTCCCGTGCCGTTGGTCAGCACCGACGAAATCTGGAAAGACTGCTTCTGGAAACACAAACGCGCGTTTGCCGCGTGGTGGGGATCGACGGGAGCGATCGGATCTGTGTGTATTCCCCTTAAAAAACGACTTTTACATTCCACGATCAGGAGGAATTTACTTTGTATCTGAAATCATTGGAAATGCAAGGCTTTAAGTCCTTTCCGGACAAGACGCGGCTCGTTTTTGAAAATGAGACGGAGGTCACGCTTCTCGATGGCGGCGACGCGCACGGTGTCACCGTGATCGTCGGGCCCAACGGCTCCGGAAAATCCAATATTCCCGACGCAATGCGCTGGGTATTGGGTGAGATCTCGTCCAAAAGCTTGCGAGGAAGCAAGATGGAGGACGTTATCTTCGGCGGCGCTGACAGTCGCCGTCCCATGGGATATGCCGAGGTTTCCGTTACGTTTGATAATCGGGGAGAAGTTTCCAAGCTGGACTGCCCCTACGATGAGGTAACGGTTACACGCCGTTATTACCGCTCGGGCGACAGTGAATATTTTATCAACCGAAAGGGTGTCCGCTTAAAGGACATCTATGAGCTCTTTATGAATACCGGCGTCGGCCGCGACGGATATTCCATCATCGGTCAAGGACGAATTGCGGAGATGGTGTCAAGAAAAAGTGAAGAGCGCAGAAGCATCTTTGAGGATGCCTCGGGAATTGCGAAATATCGCTATAAAAAGAACGAGGCGGAAAGAAAGCTCAAGGACACAGAGGATAATATGACCCGTGCCAACGATATTTTTGCGGAGGTTTCGGCACAGGTAGGGCCTCTTGAGCGCGAGGCAGAGAAGGCGAAGCGTGCCATTGAGCTTATGGAGAATAAAAAGCGCGCGGACGTCAGCCTTTGGCTTTACGATACCGAAAAGCTCAGAGAAGAGCTTGACCGCGCGGAGGAGGCAATGCAGCACGCAACCTATGACCTCCGCATTGCCGAGGACGGGATCCAAACGCTTGAGGCACAAAACGCAAGACTGTTCGAGGCATCGCAGGGAAGCAAAAAGGAGTCGGAGGAGCTTTTGTCCAAGATCCGTGAGCAGACCGAGCAGTGTCATACGTTGGAAAGCGAATATCGCGTGGCGGAAAATACCGTGGCGCATTCTAAGGAGCTGATCGCGGCAACCCAAGGGTCGGTCAGCGGTACCGAAAAGGCGATCAAAGCCGAAATGGAGACTGCATCCCGACACGCGCTTCGAATCGGCGAATTGGAAGAAGCTAAAGAGGCGCTTTGCCGTGAGCGGGAGACTTTGAACGCAGAGCAAACGTCACTGTCTTCAAAGGCATCGGCGTTGGAGGCTGCAGTAGCACAGTCATTGGAGGACATTCGCCGTCTTGAGAACGAAGCAGTGGACATTAAGGTGCGTATTTCCGTTCTCGAAAACGCAAAGAATACCGACACGAACAAAAACACCTCCGCTCTTGGAGAATTGGAGGAATACAAGCGTATTTCCACCTCTCTTGAGGGACAGTGCGTACAAAAGGAACGTACCGTGGCGACGTATGAGGCCGAGCTTGCGGGGATCGATAGTGTGCTTTCTCAAAAGGAGACCCAAATCAAGGAAGCTGAGGAGGCGCTTGCAAAGAAAAACGAGCAGCTTAACAACGAAAGACTGCGCCGCGATTCCATTGCCCAAAGAATTTCCACCTTCAAGTCGATGGAGGAGCATTTCGAGGGGTATTCCAACGCGGTCCGTTACGTGATGAAGCAATATAGCGAGGGGCGCATTACCGATCGGTACGGCTCTCCCGCAGGAGCGATCTACGGACCTCTTTCCAAGGTGATCTCCGTAGATGATAAATATCTGACTGCCATTGAGATCGCCCTTGGAACCAATCTCCAAAACATTGTTGTGGAGGACGAGGCGACGGCAAAGGCGGCAATGTATGCTCTGAAAAAGGGCGAGGCGGGGAGAGCTACCTTTTTTCCCTTGACCTCCATGCGCCCTTCTGCTCCCACCAAGGAGCAAAATGACGCAGCAGGTTTTGAAGGGTATATCGGCGTTGCAGATACGCTGATCTCTACGGATCCGAAATTTTGCAACGTACTTTCCTCCCTTCTTGGAAGGACCGTTGTTTTTGATAACATCGATCATGCCAACGTTATGGCGCGCGCTCTCCATTATCGCGTGCGTGTCGTAACGCTGGACGGACAGCAGATCAATGCGGGCGGTTCCTTTACCGGGGGCTCGGTGAGGACAGGAAACGGAATTCTTTCCCGTGCGGGTGAGATCAAGCGTCTGGAGGCGGAGCTTGCCGAGAAGGACGCAATGTTGAAGTCTCTTGAAAAAGAGCTGAGAGTAGCCCAGGAGCTTCTTGAGGGGCTTGAGGAGGAACGGATCGGACAAGAGGATCGCCGTGAGATGATCGTGGTGCTGAGAAACTCCGAAAACGCATCCTTGGAACAGATCCGCGCCAAGCTGGATGCAAATAACACGCTTCTTGAAAAGCTGAAGGAGGATATGAAGGCTTACGAGACGGCGCGTGCAAAATACGAAGAAGATATCGGAACTCTTGCAGCAGAGGAAAAAAATCTGCAGCACAGGATCCGTGAGCTTTCGGATTTCCGCACCGAAAAGCATGCCGATCACGGCGACGCTGTTCTTCGCCTTGATGAGATCGGCCGCTCTTTGACCGAGCTTTATATCCGCATCAGTGAAACGGAGAAGGATATCGAGACGGCACTTACCCTGAAGGGCAGCTCCGAGGAACGTATTGAGGGCTTGAACCGTGAAATGATGATGCTTACGGGAAGGATCAATACCCAAACCGAGCAGATCCGCTTGACCGTAGAGGCTATGGAGGCAAACCGTACCGCGTTTGCCACCGCAACGGCACAGCTTGAATTGCTCAACGAGAAGAGGAGCGTTGTCGAGAAGGATAACTTTGAGTTCGAAAGAAAGCTCAACGAGTTGAATGCCAAGCTTCGTGACCGTATGAATCAAAAGGAATTGATCTTCCGCGAGCACACCAAATGCGAATCCAAGCTGCTTGCATTGCGCGACACCCAGGATAAGCTTGCCACAAAGCTTTGGGATGATTATGAGCTGACAAGAAACGATGCGTTGTCCTTGGGATATCCCGCGGTAACCAAGGAAAACCGCGCGGAAATGATCTCCTTACAAACGGATTGCCGTAATAAGCTTCGCGTGATCGGACACGTGGACCTTGATGCCGTTAACAAGTATAAGGACGTTAAGGAGCGTTACGATTACATGAGCGCGCAGATCAATGATCTGGAAAAGGCAAAAAAGGAGCTTTTGGGGATCATCGGGCAGCTTGAAGAAGAGATGAAGACCTCCTTTATCGAGTCCTTCAACCAAATCAACGAGAATTTCGGCAGAGTATTTGTCGAGCTGTTTGGGGGAGGATCTGCAGAGCTTTCTCTGACCGAACCCGAAAACGTACTGGAAAGCGGTATTGAGATCAAGGCGGCTCCTCCCGGGAAGATCATTAAAAATCTGATGCAGCTGTCAGGCGGTGAGCAGGCGTTTATCGGCGTTGCGCTCTTCTTTGCAATCATTCAGGTCAATCCCACGCCGTTCTGTATTCTCGACGAGATCGAGGCTGCGTTGGATGAGGTCAACGTAGAGCGCTTGGCACAGTACATCAAGAGATACGCCCACGGTACGCAGTTCATTTTGATCACGCACCGTCGCGGTACGATGGTGGCTGCTGACAGACTTTACGGTGTTACCATGCCCGAGCACGGTATTTCCAAGGTCTTGATGCTGGATGTCAACGATATTTCCAAGAAGGAAGGAGAAGACTGGAATGGGATTTTTGGATAAATTATTCGGCAAGAAAAAGCGT
>JAZNEQ010000144.1:0-3052 GCA_045588715.1 Eubacteriales bacterium
CCTCCCGTGGGCACCACGCTCTGAAGCAGCCCTCCAGTCCGTGGGCTTTCTGATGCAGATCCGAAAGCTTACAAAGCCGCTCCACGTCAAAAAAGGCAAATTCGGGCGGTGTCAAGCCGTAGCGAGCGCAAGCCGCACGCAACGCCCGTATATCGTTGGAAACAGAAAAACCGACCGCAAAATCAACGTTCTCAAACAAAGCGGCGATCTCCCCGTACACTGTGTCAAACGTGGGGGAAGCCTCGACGACCTCTTTGGGGTACGCTAAAATGTTTGCTTCAACGTATTCGTTCCACTCGCAATCGGGATCGATCACAAGATCGGTGGGAGGGGTCAGAACGCGGAATTCCTCATCTACGGTCAGATACCCTAAGGAATATACCGACCCCGGAATTTTTCCGTTGGCAAATTCCATGTCAAACACCAAGATCCTCAATTCCCCGTCACCGCCTTCCGTTTTTACTATTTTAGCACATTCTTTTCGATAATTCCACAAAATAATGTAAATAAATAAAAAATTCTCATTTTTCATTTACATCCAAGAGGTTTTATGGTATAATCCAAGCAGGAGCACGCAAAAACGTGCAATATTACGCATGGGAGAAGAAAAGAATGTACAAATGCGAGCGTGAGGACGAGATCATGGCGTTGCTTGGGAGCACAGAATACGCCACGGTGGAATATCTTGTCAAAAAAATAAACATCAGTGCATCCAGCATCCGCAGGGATCTGAAAAATTTGGAGGAGCGCGGATTGGTGATAAGAAGCTACGGCGGGGTCAAGCTTGCAAGCACTACGGGGAAGCATATCCCCTTTTCCCTGCGCAGTCACGAAAACAGCATGCAAAAAAAGCAGATCGCAAAAGCGGCGCTGCGTCTCCTGCGCCCGGGAGAAACTCTTTTTATCGACGGCTCGAGCAGTGCTTATTTCGTCTCAGAGCTGCTCCCCTCCCTGGGTGGGGTCACCGTGATCACCAACAGCGTGGACGTTATGTCCATGCTTTCCCGCTACGATATCAAGGCATACTGCACGGGCGGTGCCATTTCAGGTGACAACCGTGCGGTGCTGGTGGGCGGTTATACCCAGGATTTTTTAAGGGGCATTCGTGCGGACACGGCACTTTTTTCGGTACAGGGCATTGATAAGGACGGCAGATTTTTTGATTGCTACTCCGAGGAGGTGGCGGTCAGAAATATTATGCTTGCAAACGCACAAAGAAAGATCCTGCTTTGCGACAGCAGCAAATGGGGGCGCCCCTCTATCTTTTATCAAGGGGAGATGTCCGATATCGACTATTTGGTGACAGACCGCGATCCCACCGCCTTTTTTGAAGATCCCACCCCCGAAAAATACATCATTGCATAATTTTTGGAGACCTGTATGACGCAAAAGCAAAAGAAAGAAAAAATGTGCGCAATCGCCTCTCGCCTCAAGGAACGCTATCCCGATGCGCTATGTGCGCTTGAATGGCAGGGAGAACCGTGGCGACTTTTGATCATGGGGCGTCTTTCCGCACAATGCACCGACGCGCGCGTCAATATCGTTTGCCGCGAGCTCTTTTCCCTCTTCCCCACCCCCGAAGCAATTGCCAACGCCGATATTTTGGAGCTTGAGCGCATCATTCGCCCCTGCGGGCTCTACCGCGTCAAGGCACAAAACGTCAAGGATGCCTGCCGTATGCTTGTTACGGAATACAACGGCGTTTTGCCCGACACCATGGAGGAGCTTTTAAAATTCCCGGGTGTAGGACGAAAGGTGGCAAATCTGCTCCTGGGAGATATCTACGGCAAGGGAGGCGTAGTTGCCGACACGCACTGCATGCGCATTTGCGGTCGCTTTGGAATGTACCCAGAGGGGTTGCGCGATCCTGTACGGGTCGAACGCCTGCTCACCCCACTCCTCCCCGGAGAGGAGATCAGCGATTTTTGTCACAGGATCGTGCTGTTTGGGCGTGACGTATGTACGGCGCGCTCCCCCGCCTGTGACCTTTGCCCACTTGGCGATCTTTGCGCGCACAAGGAAAAATCAAACTAATACTTACGTATACAGAGAGGCGTGCGCCGTTTCGATCTTTTGCGAAACGGCGCACGTTGTTTCTTTATTGCAAGGAACGGATATATTCTTCAAGCTCGCTCTTAATGACCGAGACCTGCGGCCCGTAAACGACCTGTACGCCGCCCCCCTTGCGAATGACCCCTCCCGCACCGCTGGAACGCAGTGTGGCATCGGACACAAGCTCGGGATCCTTTACACTCACACGCAGGCGCGTCGCACAGCAGTCAAGTCCCACGATATTGTCCTTACCGCCAAGCCCTTCGAGAATGGTGCGCGACAGATCGTTGGCTGCGTGTTCCTTTTTCTCGTTGTAATCGGCTCTTGTATAAAGCTTGACCTCTTCGTCCCCGCTCTCACGCCCCGGGGTTTGATAATCTCTCTTTTTGATGAGAAATCTGAAGAGGAGAAAATACACGATGAAATAAAGGACACCCACCAAGGGGATCATGATCCAATTGGTTTTTTCGTTTCCCTGCAAAACACCGAAGAGAAAGAGGTCGATCAGTCCTCCCGAAAAGGTCATGCCAACGCCAACGTCCAAAAGATGCATCAGCATATACGCAAGTCCCGCAAACACCGAATGGATCACGTAAAGAATGGGCGCCACAAACAAAAAGGTAAATTCGATCGGTTCGGTAATACCCGTCAGCATGGAGGTCAGCGCCGCAGACAGCAAAAGCCCGCCCGCAACCTTTTTCTTTTCATCCTTGGCACAGGTATACATTGCCAGCGCCGCTCCGGGGAGCCCAAAGATCATAAGGGGGAATTTTCCGCTCATGAAACGGCAGGCTTCCACCGAGAACACCGTTGTATTGGGGGAGGCAAGCTGAGCAAAGAAAATATTTTGCGCGCCGTAGATAAGCGTGCCGTCAATGAGGGCAGAGCCGCCAAGTCCCGTTTGCCAGAAGGGAAGATAGAATACATGGTGCAGACCGAAGGGAATCAGAATCCGTTCGGTGAAGCCATAGATCAGGGTACCCGCATAACCGGATTTCAG
>JAZNEQ010000145.1:0-11462 GCA_045588715.1 Eubacteriales bacterium
CACATCATCCCGTCGATCTTCAAAACTGTTTTTACCATGGCTTTTCTCCTCATTCCTTTATTTTTTCAAAGCGTGGGCGCCAAACACCGTCCACCAAAACAGGCTCCTCCCACATCGAAGCGGGGCGCGCCCAGTATCCCGTGCTGCCGTCAAGCGGCTCGTAGATCACCATATCCTCCAGTGTTTCGGAATGGTGCGCCAAGCAGATCACCCGATACGTGCCGCCCTTGTAATGGCGGTATACTCCTTTGATGGGACTTTCGATCGGCTTTATTTCCTTTTTCATTTTGTCTCCTCCCGTCTGCCAACGGCGCGGCAATATTCCTCATAGGTGCAAAGAATGCGAAGAGCGGACAAAAGGGCGTTGGGGGTCATTCCCGCGGGAAGCCCCAGGGAACGTGCCAGGGCGTCGCGCCTCTCGCGGCTCCCCTCGCCTCCCGTCAGCCCGTCGATATAAAGATCGGTCTTGGAAAGCGGATTTTCGCGCAACCGTGCATCCACCGCCGCGGCATCGGCATAGGGCAAAAACAAATCGTAAAGCAAGCCGCGCTCCATACCCTCCACGCCAAGCACTCCCTCGGCAGACGCCTCACTCTTTCTTTTCTCCTTGCCAAAGATCCGCGGTACGTAAAGCTGGATCAGCCTCTCGGCAGGGAGGGAGGAGGTCAGATGCGATCGGATCAGCTTGCCCGCGCCATCGCTGTCGGTCAAAAGGATCAGGGGCGTTTTTTGCGCCAGCGTGCGAAGCAGGGCGGTCTTTTCCCCCTTGCGAAACACACCAAAGCCATCGGTAGGAATGATGCGTGCCTCGATCACGCTTTCCAGGCGCAATTTGTCATACTTTCCCTCCACGATCACAGGATAAGGGATCTTTAAGCGTTCTTCCATCGTCTTACACACCCGTCACCCAAAGAAGGAGCACCAAGGCGCCCAGCACAATGCGATATACGCCAAACGCCGAAAAGCTGTGGCGCTTGACAAATTCCATCAAAAAGCGAATGGCAAGCATCGAAACGGCAAAGGAAACAAGGCAACCGATCAACAGCACGATCCATGCCATCGGGGGTACGCTCGCATCTGTCTCCATGATCCAGGAAAGGAAGCCCAGCGCCTTGATCCCGCTCGCGCCCAGCATAACGGGGATCGCCATAAAGAAGGAAAACTCCGCCGCCGCAGTGCGCGAAACGCCGAGCAGCATAGAGCCGAGGATGGTAGAGCCCGAGCGCGAGGTGCCGGGAACGATGGAAAGCGCCTGAAAGCAGCCGATCGAGAGGGCTGTGCCAAAAGACATCTCCTCAACCGTCTCCACGCGCATCTTACGCCCACGGTTAAAGCGCTCAATGACCAAAAAGGCGATTCCGTAAACGATCAGCGCCACGGCAACGACCACGGCATTGTAAAGCCAGCCGTCAATGTCCCGTCCCGTAGCCTCCTCTAAGATCTTATCCAGCACAATGCCCGCAAAGGCGGCGGGGATGCTGGCGACCAGCACCTTGCCCCACAAGAGACAGGTGCTCTTTTTTTCCTCTGTGCTTTTTTGGGATGTAAAGGGCCACAAGCGCGACCAAAACATGACCACCACGGCAAGGATCGCGCCAAGCTGGATCACAACCTCAAACATCTCCCAAAACTCCGAGAGAAGCTCTTTGTCCTCCGTAAAGGCAAAGGGCAACCAATTCTCCAAAAGAATGAGGTGCCCCGTGGAGCTGATGGGAAGCCACTCGGTAATTCCCTCTACGATTCCGTAGAGAATGGATTTGAGTATTTCAAAAAATGCGATCATACAAGCATCCTTTCTTTAAGTGCAATCACCCTTAAGACGGTCCCTGACACGAACGTCAAGACCGCGGCAGGCGGCGGCACGCATGATATCCCCCACCTTGACCTCAAAGGGCACACGGCACCAATAGATCATGGAGGGGTGCGGCGTAGCTTCAAGCGCCGTTGCATCGGGCGCGTAAAGCTCGCGCACGGTGAAGGCGCGCCCGATGCAGCCGGGCGAGATCATTTCGGCATCCTCACCGGCTGACACCTTGTTGCGCTGGATAAAGCGGTAGAGCCGACCGTCCTCGGTCTCCATGGCGATGCCTGCTGCCACGAGTGCTGCCGCTTCCTCCTCATCATATTCGATGGCGGTGGAAAAATATGCTTTTTCGCGGATGTAGCCGCAAGTGCTGACCAACTGCGGGTTTTGCATGGGATCGTCAAAGTAAAAGCCCGTACCGTATTCACGGTGAGAGACGCTTTCCAGCTCCTGCATCCACGCAGGGTCGAAGGTATATCCCGCGGGGTCCTGCAAATAGGAATCCATTGCCATGCGATAGGCGTTGGTCACCACCGCCGTGTAGTAGGCGCTCTTCATTCTTCCCTCGATCTTAAAGGAGGCGACACCGCTCTCCATCAGCTCGGGGATATGCTCGATCATGCACATATCCTTGGAGGACATGATAAAGGTGCCCACGTTCTCCTGCTCGATGATGGGAAAAAGAGCGTCGGGGCGCTTTTCCTCTACGATGGAATAATTCCAGCGGCAGGGCTGAGAGCAGGTGCCGCGGTTTCCGTCACGCCCATTGAAGGCATTCGCCAAAAGGCATCTGCCACTGTAGGAAACGCACATCGAGCCGTGAATAAACGCCTCCAGCTCCACGTCGTCGGGAAGTGCGGTACGGATCGCTTTGATCTCGTCCAAGGTCAACTCCCTTGCCAGCACCAAGCGTTTTGCCCCCATCGCCGCGTACGCCTTTGCCGATGCGGGGCTGACGATCGAGGTCTGCGTGGACATATGGATCTCCATATCCGGTATGATCTCGCGGATCGTGGCAAACACGCCAAGGTCGGCTACGATCATCGCGTCGATCCCCGCGCCCTTGATATCGGCAAGGAATCGGCGAAGCGCAGGATACTCCTGCACGTGCGGCATGGTATTGACCGTAAGATAGATCTTTTTCCCTCTTTCGTGAACGTAGTCGGCGGCTTCGTAAAGCTCCTCCACGGTAAAATTGTCCGCCGCGGCACGCATACCGAACATCTGTCCCGCCAAATAGACGGCATCCGCTCCGTACAAGAGCGCCGCTTTCAGTTTTTCAAAATTCCCCGCAGGGGATAACAATTCGGGCATTCTTAGTGATTGTTGGGAATGTGGGGGAAGAGGGAAACTTCTTGCAAGAAGTTTCCCTCTTCCCCCACACCCCCATCTCCTTTCAAAAGCTTTTATAAAAAGGTTTTGGGCAAGGGGGATCGTGCGGTGCGCGTCACAAAACGCGCACCGCACACAGGGTCAGGATCCACTTATTCTTCCGTATTCGTCACAGCAATACCAAGGACTGCAAGATCCGCCTCGGACACGGGAGAGGGGCACTGCGACATCAATTCACTTGCGTTTTGCACCTTCGGGAACGCCACCACGTCACGCAGAGAGTCCGCGCCCGTCATCACCATGGCAAGACGGTCAAGTCCCATACCCGAGCCGCCGTGAGGAGGTGCACCGTACTTGTAAGCATCTACAAGGAAACCAAACTTTCTTTCGATATCCTCGTCGGTAAGTCCCAGCGCCTTGAACATTCTCTCCTGGAGCTGCCAGTCGGTGATACGGATGGAGCCCGAGAGAAGCTCGGTGCCGTTGAGGACCATGTCGTAGCACTGGGCTCTGACACTGCCGGGATCGGTTTCAAGATACTCAAGGCATTCGGGAAGCGGCATGGTAAAGGGATGGTGCATCGCATCCCAAGCCCCCGTCTCCTCATTCCATTCAAAGAACGGGAATTCAACGACCCAAAGGAAGTTGAACTTGCCCTCCTCGATCAAATCCAGCTTCTTACCGAGAATGGTACGAAGCGCGCCGAGCGTGGGCAGCGTGACCTTGTTCTTGTCGGCAACGATGAGCATCACGTCGCCCTTTTCCATCCCTCCTGCCCTCAGGATCGCGTCAAGCTCCTCGGGGGTGAGGAACTTCGCAAAGGAGCAGTTGGGTGCTTCGTCCGCCCAGCGGATATATGCCAAGCCCTTGGCACCGATGCCGCGCGCGTGCTCGGTCAGCTTGTCGATCTCCTTACGGGTCAGCACGCCTGCCGCGTTCTTTGCCACGATGCAACGAACGCTGCCGCCCGCCTCGATCGCGGAGGTGAAGACGCCAAAGCCACAGCTCTTGACGGTCTCGCTCAGATCCTGAATTTCCATGCCAAAGCGCGTGTCGGGCTTGTCGGAGCCATAGCGTTCCATCGCCTCGCGGAAGGTCATACGGGGAAGCGGCATGGGAACGTCCACACCCAACACCTCTTGGAAGACACGCTTGATAAAGCCCTCGTTCATTGCCATAACGTCTTCCTCGGTCGCAAAGGACATTTCAAGGTCGATCTGCGTAAATTCGGGCTGACGGTCGGCGCGCAGGTCCTCGTCACGGAAGCAGCGTGCCAATTGGATGTAACGGTCGTAGCCGCTAAGCATCAGAAGCTGCTTGTAGATCTGGGGAGACTGCGGAAGCGCGTAAAAGCTTCCCTTATGGACACGGCTGGGAACGAGATAATCGCGCGCACCCTCGGGGGTGGACTTGATCATCATGGGCGTTTCGATCTCATAAAAGCCGTTTTCATAATAGTACTGACGAGCCACGCGCGCAATGTCGTGGCGCATCTTGATATTCTTTTGGAGCGAGGGACGGCGAAGATCGAGGTAACGGTACTTCAGAGCCGTATCCTCCCCCACCTTCTTCGAATCGGACACCTCAAAGGGAGGGGTCTGTGCCGCGGAAAGGATCTTGAGCTCCTTGACGAAGATCTCCACCTGTCCTGTGGGGAGGTTGGGGTTGACGGCGCCCTCGCCACGGGGGCGCACCGTGCCGTGGATCGCCAACACGTACTCCGCACGGATGGCGAATGCCTTATCAAAGATCTCTCTGTCGGTCTCGGTATCAAAGGCAAGCTGTACGATTCCCGTGCGGTCACGCAGATCGATAAAGATCAGGGTTCCAAGGTCTCTTTGCTTTTGTACCCAGCCCATCACGCATACGTCATGCCCAATGTCACTTTCTCTCAATTCGCCGCAATAATGTGTTCTTTTGTCGTTTGCACTCAATAACTCAGCCATAATGCTTTGATTCTCCTTTTTCGTTGAACTGTATTTTCAAAAGCTTGTGCGCGTTTTTTATACCCCTGCGCGAATGTATTCGACGTAGGCACTCTCCAGCGCCTCGTCGACCAGCGCCTCAAAATCCAAGCGGTTCTCCTCTGCCTCCACCTTCTCTATCTCGGGCTTGGTCTTTGGATGCTTGGGCGTAAACACGGTACAGCAATCCTCATACGGCTGGATGGAGGTGTCAAAGGTACCGATCCTGCGCGCCACCTGCACGATCTCCTCCTTGTCCATACCAATGCAAGGACGGAATACGGGGAGCGTGGTTTTGGGGTTCGTCACCCCGATCGCCTGCATGGTCTGCGACGCGACCTGACCGAGGCTCTCCCCCGTGATCAGAGCACCGCATCCCGTTTTCTTTGCGATCCTATCGGCGATCGCCATCATGTAACGGCGCAAAAGCAGGGTGAAGTAGTCCTCCTCGCAATTTTTAACAAGCTCCTCCTGAATGTGGGTAAGAGACACGATATGCACGGTAAAGGTCCCCGCATAGGGGGAAAGCTCGCGGGCGAGCTCCAAAACCTTTTCTCTTGCACGCTCGCTGGTATAGGGGAAGGACTCGAAATGCACAGCCTCCAATTGAATGCCGCGCTTTACCATCATGTATCCCGCCACGGGGGAATCGATCCCACCCGAAAGAAGCAGAAGCGCCTTTCCGCTCGTTCCTACGGGAATACCGCCCGCACCCTTAAACTGTCCTGCATGGACGTAGGCGCCAAACTCGCGGATCTCCACCTGCACCACGATCTCGGGGTCCTTTACGTCGACCCGCAAATACGGGCAAGCGGAAAGCACGTAGCCTCCCACCTCCGCGGCGATCTGCATCGAATCCAGCGCAAAACGCTTGTCCGACCGCTTTGCCACCACCTTAAAGGTCTTCTTCCCGATCAAAAACTGCGGAACGTATTCCTCCACCGTTTTTTTGATCGCCTCCATGCTCTTTTCACACACGGCACAGCGGCTGATACCAACGATGCCAAACACCTTTTTGGTGCTTTCAAACATTCCGTCAATGTCGGCAAATTCGTCCTTGGGTTCGATCACCAGCGTGCTTTGCGAGCGCGTGATCTCAAAGCTTCCAAAATTTTTCGCTCTGTGCCGAAGCGTTTTACAAAGCGTGTCCTCAAAGTAACGGCGGTTGCTTCCCTTCAGCACGATCTCGCCGTACTTGCAAAGTAAGATCTCCTTCATGCGTCCTCACCGTCCCCGTCAATTTCGTCAAAGTCCTCCACGACTTCTCCATTGCGATAGGCGTCCAAAAGCTCCTGCGCTTTTTCAAGAAGCTCGGCGGGAACGAAAATATCCGATCCGAACACCGAAAAGCCCGACAGAATGCGGACTGCCTCGCCGCTTCCGCGGTCCTTGAGAAGGTAGGGGATCTTCTCCTCCTCCAAAATGCCGCACAAAAGATTTTTTTCCACGTCGTCGTGTACGGTGGTCAGGAGAGATACGTTCTCCCCCTGTCTGCTTACATTGTCAAGTCCAAAGAAACGGTCCACGTCAACACCTCAATTCTCGTAATAGTTGGGGAACAGCTTTTCCCACACCTTCGCGCATCCGATGGTATCCGCGATGGAGGTGTGCGCAACACCGTCCCACTCGATCTCAAGCAGTGCCATCGCGTCTCCAAGGGACGCGTGGACAAGATCGGGATAATGCTCGGACTGGAAGCGAACGAACTCGATCGACGCACAGCGCGTTTTTTTATGAAGCTCCTCCCGCTCCGCCTCGGTTTCGTAAATGTACTTGATGTGACTGTAGTCCGTGGAGATACCGTAGGCAACGAGAATATCTGCCGCCGCAAAGATCTCCTTGATCGCAGGGGTCAGCTCCTCCAGCGTGGGCGCGTCCTGCACCATCTCGGGCGTGATGCCGTGGATCTTTTCGGTCTGCTTCCACTTCTTTTTGCGCACGGGCTTTACCAAGGTATCCATGATCACCCTCCCCGTTCCGTCGGTGATGGAAATGGAAAGGATCTCGTCGTGATCGTAAACGCCCGTCAGCTCCAAATCGAAAAAGAGAACTCTCTCTCTCTTCATACCGTACACCGCGGCGCGGTGCAGATCTCCCTCGGCGCGGCGGATGGCAAGATCCTCGGCAAAGCAAGCGGTACACAGCTTGCGGCGATAGCGAACGTCCTTGCCGCAACTCACACACATCAGGGGCTGACGGATCGCCGTTTTTTTATCGTAAAAATAGATCGCGCTTTTGTCGTTGCGCAGGGTGTACGCCACAGGCTCCTCGATCACGTCGTAATGCATCTGCAAAAGGCGCTCTGCCGTGTAGTACCCGCACGCCGCCGCACGCTTGGTGCTCATGCGCGTGATGACCGCTCCGCTCTCCAGAGTCATCGTTTCGCTTTTTTGCGCGGGGGCATACCAAAGCTCGGGCGGTGCCTCCACGACTGCCGCGGGGTTGAAAAAGTATGTAATGCTGCCGTCCTCGTTCTCATCGTAGGCGGCAGGATCTCCCGTGGGCATCAGGTGCATACGGTTGAGCACCTCCCGTGTCAGATAATTCTTCTTTTGTGCATCCTCCGCCGTAAGCTGGGGAATGGTCGCGCCGGAGCGCAATTTCATCGTAGCCTTCAAAAAACCCTCCTTACCGTCCCGTACCTGCCCTATACACGCCTGCATACAAGTGCCTGCAGCAGCGGATAGCGGTTTCGGCGGCGGTTTTGCTCTTTTTCCTCTGAGCCTTTATCGCGTTCGATTTCATTATAAAAACACAGATATAGTTATTATATCATACTATAATTCCACTTTCAATACCCCGTTGTCTTTTTTGAAGAATTATTTTTTGTTATTTTGGGCGCTTTTTACTCAGAACAGCTCTTGGATCTTGCGAAAAACCGTTCTCTGCGTCTCATCCGCCGTAACCTTTGCGGCACGCCCCCGTTCCCCGCATACCGCGCAACAGCTCCAGGGCACGGTCAACGCCCCCCACCTCGTCAATGATCCCATAGCGCACAGCTTCCTCGCCCTCGATGATAGAGCCGCAATCGGTCGCCAGCTGATCGGGGCGCATCATCAGGTCGGTAACGGTCCTCGGGTCGGCATTGGAGTGGGCGCAAATAAAATTGACGATGCGCTTTTGCATTTCGGTCATATAGCGAAAGGATTGCGGCACCCCAACCACCATACCGCTGATACGAACGGGGTGAAGCGTCATGGTGGCACTCGGCACGATCAAAGACTTTTTCGCCGCGGTCGCCAAGGGAACGCCGATGGAATGTCCGCCGCCCAAAACGAGAGAGACGGTGGGCTTGGTCATAGAGGCGATCATCTCGGCAAGCGCCATCCCCGCCTCCACATCTCCCCCCATGGTGTTAAGAATGATAAGAAGCCCGTCGACGTCGCGGCTCTCCTCAATCGAAACGAGAAGCGGGATGATCTGCTCGTATTTGGTTGCCTTTTGCCCCTCGGGAAGAATATAATGCCCCTCGATCTGCCCGATGATCGAAATGCACTGAATGCGCTCCTCTCCGTTTTGCGCGACGGCGGCACCGCTCTTTTCAATGTTGCCGATCTCTATCTCTCTTGCTTCCTCTTCTGCCTTATGCCCCTCGGCCTCGTTTTTCTTCCACGTATCCTGTTCGTTTTTCATAACGGATCCTCCGTTTGCTCTTTTTTAGTATTGTTCCCAATATTTTTTTCTGATATGTGCCGCGAATTGTAAAAAACACTATTTACAATTGTCGTTTTTTATGTTATAATTGTTGTGTATGGAGTATTGTGTTCGTCCATTCCTGAACACACAAAATATCAACTACATAAGGAAGGTTTTGAATTATGGAAAAAAAGGTCTTAGTCGAAACGTCCGCACGTCACATCCATTTGACCGAGGAAGCCGTTGAGGTTCTTTACGGCAAGGGTGCAACCCTTACGGTCAAGAAGGATCTCAGCCAGCCCGGTCAGTATGCCGCAGGCAATGAAAAGATCACCCTCGTAGGCCCCAAGGGCTCTCTCTCTGTCAGCGTTCTCGGTCCCACGCGTCCCGCAAACCAGGTTGAGCTCTCTTATTCCGACGCTCGCGCGCTTGGACTGAAGGAGGTTCCCGTTCGCGAAAGCGGTGACGTTGCAGGCACCCCCGGTCTTAAGATGGTCGGCCCCGCAGGCGAGATCGAGATCACCGAGGGCGTTATCATTGCAAAGAGACATATTCACATGACTCCCGCAGACGCCGAGACGTTCGGTGTTGCCGACAAGCAGATCGTAAAGGTAAAGATCGATTCCGGCCGTACCCTCATTTTCGACGACGTTGTTTGCCGCGTCAGCCCCAAGTTCGCTCTTGCTATGCACATCGACACCGATGAGTGCAACGCAGCAGGCGCATTCGGCACCGTTTACGGAGAGGTTCTCGCTTAATTTTATTTTGTAGCAAGGAGATTCCAATTATGAAGATCCTGTTTCAAGGCGACAGCATTACCGATGCGGGCAGAGACAAGCGCAACTACCATGACATGGGGAACGGATATCCCAAGTACGCCAGTGCCCTGATCAAGGAAGCCTTCCCCGATGCCGACCTCGAATTTATCAATCTCGGCATCAGCGGAAACCGCACCGATCAGATCTTTGACCGTATGTATGAAGATATCGTCGCACTTCAGCCCGACGTCGTTTCGATCCTCGTCGGCATTAACGACATCTGGCACCGTCACAGCCACCACATCGAAACCACCGACGCACAGATCGCGGCAAACTACCGCGCGATCCTCGAGCGCGTCAAAAAGCAGACCCATGCAAAAATCGTGATCATGGCGCCCTTCCTCCTCGACAATGAGGAAAAGGAGTCCTACAGATGCGAGCTTGACAGCGTTCTCACCATCGTTCGCGATCTGGCAGATGAGTTTGCGGATGCGTATATTCCGCTTGATCAGCATTTTGCAAAGGCGCTCCAAACCCAGCCCGCGCCCAAGCATTACTCGGCAGACGGCGTGCATCCCAACCAAAACGGCGCCGCGTTCATCGGCAAGCTGTATGCAGAGGCAGTCGCTCCCCTCTTAAAATAACTGCGACCATCAAGCTGTTAAAAAAACAAAAAGGAGATAAAAACAATGAGCCAAGTAAGTGAATGCCCTTACGCACAGAGCACCGAAGTTGCAAACATGTGCGTAGTAAAAAAGGGCTGTGACCACGGTCCTGCTCCCCTGCCCGAGGAAGGCAAGTGGATCCAGGCAAAACAGATCACCGATATTTCCGCATACACCCACGGTGTGGGCTGGTGTGCACCCCAGCAGCGCGCCTGCAAGCTTTCTCTCAACGTCAAGAACGGTATCATTGAGGAAGCATTGGTTGAGACCATCGGCTGCTCCGGTATGACCCACTCCGCGGCAATGGCTGCTGAGATCCTTCCCGGAAAGACCATTCTCGAGGCACTCAACACCGACCTCGTTTGCGATGCCATCAACACCGCAATGAGAGAGCTCTTCCTTCAGATCGTATACGGCAGAAGCCAGTCCGCTTTCTCCGAGGGCGGTCTTGTCATCGGCGCCGGCATGGAGGACCTGGGCAAGGGCGAGAGATCGATGGTCGGTACCATGTACGGTACCAAGGAAAAGGGCGTAAGATACCTTGAAATGACCGAGGGCTACTGCACAAGAATGGCACTTGACGAAAACAACGAGGTCATCGGCTACGAGTTCGTTTCTCTTGGAAAAATGACCGACATGATCAAGAAGGGCATGGAGCCCAACGAAGCGTACGAGAAGGCTAAGGGCACATACGGTAGATTCAATGATGCTGTAAAGTACATTGACCCCCGTAAGGAATAAGGAGGTAATGTGTAATGGCTAAATTTGAAGGTTATGAAAGACGTGAGGCGAAGATCCTCGCTGCTCTTAAAGAATATGGAATCAATTCTATTGATGAATGTAAAGAAATTTGCGACAACTATGGTATAGACCCTTATAAGATCGTTGAAGAAACACAACCTATTTGTTTTGAAAACGCTAAATGGGCATATACAGTAGGTGCTGCTATCGCAATCAAAAAAGGTTGTACCAAAGCTGCTGATGCCGCTGCTGCTATCGGTATTGGTCTCCAAGCTTTCTGTATCCCCGGTTCAGTTGCTGAAAACCGTAAAGTAGGTCTTGGCCACGGTAACCTCGGCTCAATGCTTCTTTCCGAAGAGACAGAGTGCTTCTGCTTCTTGGCAGGCCACGAATCCTTTGCTGCTGCAGAAGGCGCTATCAAAATAGCTCTTAACGCTAATAAGGTTAGAACAAATCCTCTCCGCGTTATCCTCAACGGTCTTGGTAAAGACGCTGCAATGATCATTTCAAGAATCAATGGCTTCACATACGTTCAAACTGAATTCGATCCTTATACCGAAGA
>JAZNEQ010000146.1:0-1618 GCA_045588715.1 Eubacteriales bacterium
CCTCTCGGTGAATCAATTTTTGATGAATTTTTGTGGGGCGAGGCGCAGGGAAGTGTGGACTTTTGGGTCCGAGCCACGCAAAAAGGCGCGGAAATTGATCGTCGAGAGGCTCGTTGGTTCGAGTCCCGTTTGGTTACGCAAAGCATTTTAACGAAGACGTCGGTCTGATCCCCTGCGCGGACGGAGGCACCGCCATCAGCGAATGGCAACCTGGAGAATTACTTTATGATCATGCGATTGCTCAGGCAAAATTGGCGCAAAGGACCTCTGAAATCGTTGGGATCCTTTGGCACCAGGGGGAAACCGACAGCGTTGACGTTGAGGACGTAAGGAGGTACCACGACAGATTTATGCACATGATCTCCTCCTTGATAAAGGACTTGAATTTACCGCAGAGCACACCGATCATCATTGGAGAGCTCGGCGAGTTTACAGGCGGTTACGACGGTGGAAAATGCAAATTTTTCAAGGAGATCAACGCCATTCTCAAACGCCTGAGCCAAGAGCTTCCCCGTGGCGGGTTTGTCAGCTCTGAAGGGCTGACCTGCAAAGAGGACGGCATCCATTTTAATTCAAAGTCATACCGCGAATTTGGAAAAAGGTATTTTGAGACATTTTTGCTGACAAAGGAGAACCGCGAATGAGGGCAAATATATTTGAGATCAAGCGTTTTGCCGTCCACGACGGGGATGGGATCAGAACAACGGTGTTTTTCAAGGGGTGCCCCTTGCGTTGCGTATGGTGCCATAATCCGGAGGGGCTGACGGCGCAACCGCAGGAAGCGTTTTATCAGCACAAATGCATCGGTTGCGGTGAGTGCAAACAGGAGGGATTTACCCCCGATGCCTGTCTTGGCAACGCGCGCATCTTATATGGAAGGGACGTTACCGTAGACGAACTTTTGCCCCGCCTTTTGGAGGACCGTGAGTTTTACGAAAATTCGGGCGGTGGCGTAACGCTTTCGGGTGGCGAGTGCCTGATGCAAGCCGATTTTTGCGCCGCATTATTAAAGCGATTAAAGGAACAGGGAATTCATACTGCCGTCGATACCTGCGGATTTGTAGCAAAAGGAGCGTTTGAAAAGGTTCTCCCCTTCACCGACGTATTTCTGTATGATCTCAAAGCATACGACGAGGACGTTCATATCCGTTGCACGGGGCAGTCTAACAGGATCATTTTAGAAAACCTTACGTACCTCGACTCCCTTGGAAAGACGGTTGAGATCCGCATTCCCTACGTTCCCGATTATAACGACGGACAGATCGAATCGATCGCACGTTTTCTTCTTCCATTGAAACACGTTACAAAGATCCGCGTTTTGCCCTATCACAATTATGCATCTTCCAAATATGCGGCAATGAATATAAAAAACACCTTGCCCGACCGATTGCCGACCGAGGAAGCATTGCAACAAGCACGGGAAACGCTTCAACGCATCACACGTTTTCCTGTTCTTTCTTAAATCAACACAATGACAAAGGGGCTGCTTCATTTAGCGCAGAACAAAAACACACGGATCAAATAAGAAAAAAGAACCGCTTTTTCTGTCGAAAAAAACGATAGAGAAAGCGGTTTTTAAGGTAGAAATCCATACGGATTTCAATTTTTATGTGTGTTT
>JAZNEQ010000147.1:0-10162 GCA_045588715.1 Eubacteriales bacterium
GAGCAGCTGATGGTATATTACCCCGACGAACGCAAGGTAAGGGTATGGGGAGATGCCGACGCGGTGGAAAGCGATTATTTTAAAAAGAAGTTCTCCCACCCCTACCACACGAGAATGCAGCACTTTATGGGAGCGGGATACAATCACATCTACAGCCGCGTGACCTGTGCCATGACGTAAGAGAGGATTTTATGAAAACAATATTCTTCAATCCCAATCCCGCAAAAATCGACGAGGTATATTCGGGCAAGGTCAAAGAGGCGCTTTGCCGCTTGAGCGATATCGGCACGACCGTTTATTCCAAGGCGGATCTTTTGGTGTCGGATAAAAAATTTGCCGACGTTGAGTATATTTTTTCCACTTGGGAGCTGGAACCTCTTACCGAGGAGGAGATAAAAAAGCATCTCCCCTCCCTCAAGGCTGTTTTTTACGCGGCGGGCACGGTGCAATTTTTTGCAAGGCCGTTTCTCGGTTGCGGTGTCAAGGTCTTTTCCGCCTGGGCAGCCAATGCCGTACCCGTGGCGGAATATACCGTGGCACAGATCATCCTTGCCAACAAGGGCTATTATCTTTCTGCCCCCATGGTAAAGGAACGCCGCTATGCCGAGAGCCGTCGCTTCTTTGAGGATCATTATCCCGGTAATTTTGACGTTAAGATCGGCATCATCGGTGCCGGGATGATCGGAAAACTCGTTATTGAGCTGCTTCGGGCATATCACATGGAGGTTTTGGTGTTCGATCCCTTCCTCTCCGACGAAAAGGCAGAGGCGCTGGGCGTGAAAAAGGTGGAGCTTGCAGAGCTTTTCTCCACCTGCCACGTTATTTCCAATCACCTTGCCAACAATGCGCAAACCAAGGGAATGCTTAAAAAAGAGCACTTTGCGGCAATGCGTCCCTATGCCACCTTTCTCAATACGGGAAGGGGGGCTCAGGTGGTAGAGGAGGATCTGATCGCAGTTTTGAAGGAACGCACCGACCTCGTTGCCGTTTTGGACGTCACCGATCCCGAGCCTCCCCTTGCGGATAGTCCTTTTTACGATTTGAAAAACTGTATTCTTACCCCCCACGTCGCGGGGAGCTGCGGCTTTGAAAAATACCGCTTGGCAGAATACATGCTGGAGGAATTTTGCAATTATACCAAGGGGCTTCCCTGTAAATACGAGGTTACCTTGAAAATGCTTGAGACCATGGCATGACCGATACCGTATTCTTAATTTAAGGAGATTTTATGAAGCAGTATCTTTTGCCGGAACGCGGCAAATTTTATAAAGCGTGCTTGCACGTCCATTCCACCTGCTCCGACGGCGTGGTAACACCCGAGGACATCAAAAAAATGTATATGGAAAAGGGATATTCCATCGTAGCGTATACCGACCACGAGGTTATTGTGCCGCACAACGATCTGCGCGACGAGAATTTTCTTCCCATCACGGGCGCCGAGATCGCGATCAACGAGTCGATCCCCGGGCTTTCCTGGCGTTATGGCAAGCAATATCATTTGAATCTTCTCTCCAAAGATCCTTACAAAAACGAGACCTCTGTGTTTACAATGAGCTACGTTTGTTACGATTCCAGCCTTCCGTACATCACAGAAAAAATGAAGGCAACCGAATATCCTCGCACCTATTCCAACGAATGTCTCAACGATATCATTCGTCGGGCAAAGGAGGAAGGGTTTCTTGTTTCCTACAACCATCCCGTCCTCTCGGGGCAGAGCTATCCGGACTATATCGATCTGAAAGGCTTCTGGGGTGTCGAGGTACACAATACAGGCTCTGTAACAAACGGACATTTTGATACGGTGACCCCCTTTGTTGATCTGCTGCGCAACGGTGAGCGGGTTTTCCCTTTGGCGACCGACGATATGCATGGCATCAGAAATGCGTTTGGAGGATGGGTCATGGTCAAAGCGCAGTCCTTGGATTACGACGTTGTGATGGATGCCTTGGAAAAGGGAGATTTTTATGCTTCTACAGGACCCGAGATCCACGCGCTTTATTTGGACGGTGAGGTTTTAACCATCGAATGCTCCCCCGTGAGTGCGGTGATGGTACGCACGGAGCGTCACGCCTGTAAGTATGAGGAAATGAAGGATGAACCCCTGACACGTGTGAGCTTTGACCTGCACGACTATCTTGCGGGATCGTTTGAAAAGAATATGCCGCATGAGCCTTATTTCCGTGTTGCGGTGCGGGATGAAGCAGGATGTTTTGCATATACAAGAGCGTACTTCTTGGATGAGCTCCAAGGTCTTCCCTACGGGAAATAAGCGATACGAATAAAAGCAATAAAAATCGGACACATCATTTTGGGCGTTTGGCTCCGGTGATGTGTCCGATCTTTTTGTGTTATTTTTCCTGCGGATAAACGATACCGTTTTGCCGTCTTACGGTGTCCATAATTTCAAGCATTTTAACAGTGTCGGACAAGGGGTGGATATCGCTTTGCGTTTTGCCTTCGGCAATACACTTGCAGGATTCTATGATTTCCTCCTCAAAGCCGTCGCCAATACTCGGCCGTTCGATCACGGTTTCAATACCGTTTTGGTTTACGATCAATTTTTGCGCTCGGTAAAAATCGGGAATGAAAATATATCCCTTCGAGCCGTAAATATATGCAACCTCCGGCTTTTGCACGGTGATCGCGGAGGTGGAAATTGCCGTCTCCCCGTTTTCAAAGCCGAGGATCACGGCGGCATGCGTATCCACGCCGCCCTCCACTTGGCAATACGAATTTACGGTCTTTACGTCATAGCCCAAAAAGAAGCAGGCGATGCTCAAGGCATAGATCCCAACGTCAAGAAGAGAGCCGCCCGCCAGATCGTTTTTAAACAGCTTTGAATCTTCTCTTCTTTCTATATTTCCGCAAAAGTCTGCCGAAATGGCTTTGATTTCGCCGATCATGCCCGTTGCCACAAGGTTTTTGATCTCTGATACCGCGGGCAAGAATCTTGTCCACATCGCTTCCATCAGGAAAACGCCGTTTTCCTTTGCGCATTCACAAAGCTCTCTTGCCTCGTCCGCGTTGATACACATGGGCTTTTCGCACAAAACGTGCTTCTTCGCGTTCAAAAACAAGAGGGAGCAAGGCTTGTGAAAGGGGTGCGGTGTCGCAACGTAGACCGCGTCGATTTCGTGAGAGAGTGCCATTTCCTCATAGGAGGAAAACACGTAGGGGATATCAAATTCTGCGGCGAATGCGTCACCGCGCTCTTTTGTGCGCGAGGCGACCGCTACCAGCTTGGCGCCGTTCACATTTTTGATCGCCTTTGCGAATTTTCTTGCAATTCTTCCGGGACCAACGATCCCCCAACGTATGGTTTTCATATAGAGTGCGCTCCTTTTTCAAGTAATTCTAAACTCGGAGAATATCGATCATTCTCCGTATTTTTTAAGCAGATGATCGCAGTTGACGATCTTTTCGCAAATGCCGAAACGGCTGAAATAATAGTGATTTGCCGCCTCAAAGCCGATTGCGGGATTTTGATTCATTAGTGCCAACATCGTTTTCGCGTTCTCTTTTTCGTCCAAAACGATCTCATAAAGCTCTTTGTGTGAAGCATTACGGTCGCGAAGACGTACGTATTTTACCAAATTGAGAGAAGATCTGAACAAGCTGTATCCCGCCTCTGCCATCAATTGAAGCTCTCCGTTTGCGTCATCCTTGATCAAATCAAGTCCCTCTTTCCATTTTGCACAAAGCTTTTCAAACTGAACTTGGTAGGTATCGATGGGATACGGTCCGCACCAACCCTTCAGATCATCATAAGCGTAGCAGGTCATCGTAGCGTCATAACCGGTCGGACATTCGTAAAACAGCGTTGCGGGTCCCGCATTCTGCGGCCCGAAATATGCCGTATGAAGTCCCGAGGGAAATTCACTGAACGCATCGGAGAATAGCTTGGTCGCTTTTTTTGCGTTCTCACTAAGCTGTGGTGTTTTGGAATTTTCAAAGAAGTGTTTGCAGGCATACAAGAGATTCATAGAAGGATATCCGCCAAGCGTCCAGCTTAAGTGAACGTGATGGATGCCCTCCTCTCGGAGTCTGGTCATAAATTGATCGACCTTGTCAAGAACGGGAAGTGCGGGAACCGTGGAGCATTCCCACGTGGTGTTGATCTGCACCTTTGCAACCGTTTCAAGCCCTCTTTCCCGGGCTCTCTGCCACATTTTAAGGGCTCTCTCACCGGGGCCTATCACGTTTAAGGAATAGTCCATCAGGGTATCCTTCATCCCCGCGATTTCATACGGAACCCGTGCTTCGCAAATGCTTTCCACGCCAACACGCTCGGGCAAATGGTCAATTACGTCAAGTCTGGTTTCAAGCGGATCGCCGTCCCATGAAAAGTCGAATACCTTGATTTCGGGGTTCACTCGGTCCACGCCCTCGCGCACGGTCGCAAAGAATTCACCAATCACCTCGGCAACGCTTTTTTCCTTG
The DNA here is from genome assembly GCA_045588715.1 of Eubacteriales bacterium. GTDB lineage: Bacteria > Bacillota > Clostridia > Oscillospirales > CAG-272 > UMGS1865. The sequence continues at coordinate 4,441 of JAZNEQ010000147.1, forward strand.
CATCTGGGACAGTTGCACTCCCCCGAAACGTGAACGTGAGAATAGCAGTTTGTGAGGTTTTCGCTCTTTGCCATGCAGATAAAGCCGCCGATGAGCGGTACGCTTTTGCAAATGGATTCCAGCGCGTTTTTGATATAATCCTGTACTTCCTTTGTTGAGGTACACATACAAACGCGATCGTCGTTTTCCACGTGCCCCTTCATCTGCGGATAGCGCTCGAAGAACGCCATGTTCATCGAACGCGGCTCGTTTAAGTACAAAAAGACCTTGATGCCGTATTTCGCGCACCGCTCGGTCAGTTTCTTTAAGTTGGCAATGCGCTCCTCATACCCCCGGGAGAGCTCCTTGTGAAACGGAAATTCCGAAAGCAAATACAAAACGCCCTGCAGGTAGATTCCGTTGACACCAACGCGTCGGTAGCTTTCTAACAGCGCATCCGAGCAATATTCCTCGCTGTCAACGTCAAGGCACTTTTGATACAGCCCCGAGAACAAATAAATAATTCTGGAGCCAAAGTTTTCCTTGCCCGAAAATTCCACGTCGGGCATGATATATTCAAATTCAAAAGGCTCTTTTCCGTCAAGGGACAGGGCGTCCATCGAGGACTTGATTTTCGTCAGTGCGCGCTTGTCAGCGTCATCAAGGGGCTTCCATTTCAGCTCGTCGCAGATCGGCTTTTCGGAAAGCTTGATATCCAAAAAATCCTCTTCGCGCAGCAGGATGGCAAGCTCGTCCTCCTCCATTTCCAACAGCTGCAAAAGCTGCCCGTAAGGCAGAAGATGCCACATACTGCGAATGATCGTAATGTATCCCTTTCTCAGCCAAACGTCGCTTTGGCAGTCTTTAGGGATCCCCATTGCCTTGCCGAGCGCTTTGACGTTTTCGGGCGTCGTTCCCAAAACCTTGGCGATTTTTTCGTAGGTGAAAAATTCGAGCGCACGGAACACAAACGCGCATTCCCTTGTCGGGAAGTGTGCAAGCTCTACCGGAGCTTTTCCGAGTTTCGGAAGCTCAAAGCCCATTCTATATACCGCCTTTCTATCAGTTTACGGTTTCCAAATAACCGTATTTTTCCAAAAACGCAAAATAGGAAAGATGCGTATCGATCATCTCATCCGAGGTTTTTGTCGAGAGCGCCGCGTCATAGAGGCGGATCGCCTCAAGCACGCTTCTCTCGGGGGACAAAAGTGCCCACGTCAGCTCGGATGCTGCAGGCCAGGAAATGCGCTCGCCCACGGGAACGCGCGCCTGCGAGAATGGAACACCCGCCCTGAGAATGCGATAGCGGATACTGTCAGCTCTCTTCTCTGCCGTGGTAAGCGCGCGCTCGGGGAGCGTGTCGTAGAAGCTGTCCGCCCAGTGACAGGGGAGTGTGGGAGAAGTGAGCCCGGGGTAGAAGCGGTTGAAGGAATCCATTCTTCCAAGGTAAAGCATTTCTGCCGCTTTCCTCTGCCACGTCGCATCGGTTTTGGAGGTCGTTCCCATCGCAAGGCTTCCTGCAATATAGTTCTTTTCCCGCTCCAGCCAACCAGCCGCCGTTTTTTCAAGCGTGGCAGCCATTTTTTCAAAATGCGATCTGTCAGCGCATACCATCACGGCAAGGTACGTCGCCAGCATCGGCACGAGCTTTGCCATGATACGCGGTTGCATCGCATCAAATATCGGTGCGTCCACATGGTGGTAATTGCTTCGGTTGCTATTGCAGCTGCTCACGCACCAGTTCGTGGGAATGTCAACCGTCCCCTCCGCCATCCAACAGTCATCCGACAAGCTGCCGGGCACCAATTTCCATTTGACGTCGGGACAAAATGCGGTCATTGCTTCATGAAACAGCATGTCCCCAAAGAAGGGCGAGGACAAGGGGGACTCGATGATTCCAAATCCGTTCCCAAGCGTTTGTGCCGCCTCGCAGGTGAGGGTGTCAATGCTCACGGCGGCAATGATGCGCTGATCATGATTTGCAAAGAACGCGGCAAAGCCATAGCGTTCCATGGAGAATATAAGGCGCAGGGTTCTTTCGGGTTGCGGAAGAACACCGTCCTCGATCAGCTTTTTCAGCATGATCGCAAGCTCCACACCAACGCCAAAGCCTTGGCAGTCATCCGAATAGAACGGCTCGTAAAGATGTGCCAGAACGGCAAATTCATCCTCACTTTTTCCGGGGATAGTCGCCGTTACCGTGTAGATCTCGCCGTCGTATAGCCTTGTGTTCATCTCGCCGTGAAGAACGACCTTGCCCCGAGAGAGCAGCTCGATCAGCCGGATGCCTGTCTTGGGAGAAACGGAAAACGTGGGAACGGCCGGGTCCTCCTTGAGATGATACCAACCGATATGTCCGTGCCCGTTCGTCCAGGAGGGCTTCTCCGGCTCGTACTCGGTCGTTTCAAAGGCGGCAAACACGATTCCCACGCATCCCGCGGATGCGAGCGAATGGTAAAGCGGATGCATCGCGGGGAGATAGCCTCGGTAGAAAACGTATTTCCCCTTGCAATCGGGGTTCTCGGGATCCAAAGCGGCGTAGTCAACAAGCTCTGCGGTCACACCTCCCCGTGGCGTGGGTGCGGAGTATTCCGACACGTACAGCGTAGAAATATCCGTATCGGCGATCATCTCGCTTACAGGCTCAACGATTTGCAGCGTACAACGCCCCGAAAGATCCCACGCCTCGGGCATAATAAAATCGTATGAAACGCTCTCGCCGTCCGCGCGGTGTGCAATACGGCATACGTCCGAAAATCCCGCGTTTTTCAAAACCTCCTCGCACCATGCGGTGGAGCTTTGAAATACCGAATACCCGCGGGGATTTTCCAATTTCTTCAGCGTTTCGATGGTTTCCATCACGCGCTCCTCGGAGTAGAGCGAGGAGAGCGTATGATACAGATCCGATTTAAAAAACAAACTCATGATTTTCTCCGTCTTTCTTTGTGATGGCAGCTTAAAACGAGAGCAGCTCTTTTTTGAGCTTTTCGTCCGGCTGTGCGCCGTACTCACAAATCTCAAAAGCCTCCGCATAGCGGATCTTGCTGCCGCGCTCGGCACCGTATTTTTGAATCAGCTCGCCTCTGAAGCGTGCGGCCGGTTTTGCAAAGCGTACCGCATAACCGCGATTGTATTGCATAACCTCCTCATCGCTTACAAATTTTGAAGTATCCATTCCCTTAAGCCATTCATAACGCTCTTCTTTCCCCTCGGGAACCTGTTCGCCCTTTGTGTAGGGAAGCCATTCGTATACCTGAGACTCGTTGAGCGAGGCGATATGGAGCTTGTTTTCGATCTCGTCGTCGATATCGAAGATCACGTCGGCTCTGAACGTGGGATTGTGAAACCGATCCTCATTGTACATGATCACGGGCATTCTTTTCATGGCAGGGACCTCGGGACAGGTATGGGGCACAATTAAAAGATAAGATGCGTCCTGAACAAGCTGTGCCGCGGCGCGGTGGTCTGCATGGTAGTCGTTGGGGCGGTGCGCGATGATAAGGTCGGGACAAAATTCTCTGATGCATGCGATCAGCCTCATACGGGTGGGAAGATCGGGCATCAGGGTACAGTCGTCGATGTCCCACACCTCGTACTCAACACCGAGAAACTTTGCCACGGCAAGAGATTCCCGAGCTCTTCTTTCGCTCGTTTCCTTTGGAGTCATGATGTGATGCCCGCCGTTTCCGTTGCACAGGCTCAAAAACTTAACCGTATGTCCTGCCTTTACGTATTTGTGTGCGATTCCTCCGCAAAGGAATTCGTTATCGTCCTGATGTGCGCCAATCATTAAAATTTTCATACTTTGAATCTTCTCTTTGATTTATCGATTTATTTTTAAGGATACGTAATCCTGTTCAAACACTTCTGCAAAGCGCTCATCCATAGGAATCCCCATCCGTGAGCAGCATTCCACGCAGGCACCATATATGGGGGGGAGCTTGGGTAGAATGAATTCTATCTTGTCGGAAACGTACTTTCGCAAGATCGGAATCAACACGTCGGAATGATGCTCCATGACGCCTCCGCACAGATTGACACGGTTTCCCGCAAGCTTACACGTCGCATCGATCAAGGATGCCAGCGCGCGCATCTCGTTCTCTAAAATCTCTCCTGCCGCCGCATCTCCCATACGGTATGCGGCAAACACGCTTGTCGACAGCATGGCAATTTCGGAAACGCTCCTGGAGCCATATTCGCCGTGAACCCGTGATACCTTCATTTTTTCCTTCAAAAGCGAATAAATCGCGCTCTCGGGGAGTAGCTCGTCCTCAATGGCAAGGGCGGTACGAATCGCTTCTTTTCCAATGTTGTATGCGCTTCCGGGATCTCCTATCAGATATCCCCAACCGCCCTTCAGATCGTATCCTTCCTCGGTACGGTAGATCAAAATGGAGCCCGTTCCGCAAATCAGCGCAACGTCACAGTCGGCACTCGCAAGCGCGTTGCAGGCATCCGACTCTACCATGATACGCAGCGCGGGATAGTGCTCGCACAAGGCGCGTCGGATCTCGTTGCGTTTGCCGCCTGCAATTCCTACAAATACCCCCGCAACGTTGGCAAATACATTCAGGCATCGGTCGATCCCTTCCTCCAAGATCGATATCGCCTCTTCTAAACCGACCGTCGAGGCATTGCTTCCCGATAACACCACACGCCCAAGAACACGCCCCGATGCTGTAAAAAGAACGAACTCACTCTTGCTTCCTCCCGCGTCAACACCGATCATCACAGGCTCGTTGACAATGAGATTGGCGCTCACCAACGTATCAAGCGAAACCCCAAGGCAGGACGACAGACGGCATAAATTATCGAGATCCGGCAACGAAGCGCCGCATTCCCATCCCGAAACCGCCTGAAAGCTGACGTGCAACCGCTCGGCAAGCTCATTCTGCCTAAGTCCCTTCCGTTTGCGATAATATCGAATATTTTCTCCGATCTTCGTAATATCAAGCATTGCCGTATAAGCTCCTTCCTGTTTCTTATGCGTATATTATACCATCCCCTCAATGCACTGTCAATCATTTGATATTGGAGAAGCAGCCAAGAACTCAAGAAGCGCTTGAGTTTTTAGGCGTATAGCTGTCATTTTCAGCTTTTTTATGGCAAAGAGCTTCGCTTTTGATATGAATTTTAATATAAAAACATCGGACACAGCACCAAGGCTTAAGCCTAAAATGCCGTGTCCGTCTTTTTTCGGTTCCATTTCATCAAAGGATCCGATCGTTTTTAATTGAAAAGCTATATTTTTTTGTAAGCGCCTACAAAAACGGTTTTTTATCTGTTGAATTGAAGTTCGTCCAAAAGGAACGCAAGGGATGCGACCGCATCCTTGAGGGTCGCTTTTTCGATGGGCGTACCGCCTTTGACATGCTTGCAGAAATAAACCAGCTCGTTATAGTAGCCGCCAAGGTCGGAAATGTTTCCGCCGCTGTTTGAGGAAGGATCGATCTTTGCCTTTTCGATCTTGATCTCTTCTGTGCCGTTTTGGCTGTAGCAAAGGAATTTTCCTCCCGCATTTTCAACAACGGCATTTTCAAACACAACGCGGAAGGTCGCGGTGAAGGGATAGTGTTCGGGAAGTCCCCACGTGCCCTCGATGCCAACGCAAAAATCCTTGTACTGCATCAGCGTATTGACGTAATCGTTTTTGGTTCCGAGTGTGTTTTTTACCGAGTAAAGCTTTTCGGGGCGCCCGAATACGGAAAGCACGTAATCCACGTCGTGAATATGCAGATCCTGC
>JAZNEQ010000148.1:0-9914 GCA_045588715.1 Eubacteriales bacterium
CAAACGGCGGCGAGATCTTTGTACTCGATATGGGTGAACCTGTCAAAATTGACGATCTTGCAAGAAATATGATCCGTTTTGCGGGACTCGTCCCCGACCGTGATATTCACATTCGATATATCGGTCTGCGTCCCGGCGAAAAGCTTTACGAGGAGCTTTTGATCAAGACCGAGACCTTGACCAAGACCGAAAACGAAATGATCTTTATCGAGACCGACGCCCCCCTGTCGCGTGCGGAGGTTGACCAAAAGATCAAGCTTTTGACCGACGCGCTCAAGGCATCGGAGGGCGGCATTTCCACCGACCTTGTACGCGAGGCATTCCACGGCGCGGTGCCCACGTTCAAGGAGCCCGAGGAGGTCAACTCCAACGCCTTGGCATCCGATGAAATGAAGCAAGCAAACGAGGATGCCGCAAAGCAGCTTACGTTTGCGAAGTAACCATTTGAATCATCCAAAACATGCCCCCGACCGCACGGTCGGGGGCATGTTTTTTAGTAGAGATAATCAAGATTGTTGGCAATGGTGCTTACAGCGCGGCAGATGGGCTGGAATTTTGAGGAGCACTCGTCATGCTTTTGTACGGTCAGCCACATACAAGCACCCAGCATGGGTCCCACCGTGCGGTGGAGCTTGCAGTAGGTTCCGCCCGAAAGAAAGAGGAAGGGAATCTCAAGCTCGCGGCGGAGAAGCGCCGTGGTTTTGAGGTTTTCAAGCTCCTCCTCCTCGGTCTCTGCAAAGGTGACGATTTTGGAAATATCTGCACCGCGTGCTTGATGCTCGCGCGCGATCGCCAAAACCTCCTCACCGCTTTTGAATTTTAAAACGTGTGAGGACATCAGTACCTCGGCGCCCATTCCGTGCAGACGGTCGATCAGTGCCTTTTGCTTTTCGATGGCGGCCTTGTCGTAGGTGATCTCATACTGCGCGGGGGAATAAAGGTCCCCCAATACGTCGATCAGGGTAGCACCCAGCTCGCGAAGATGGATAAGTCCCTCTCCGATCTCCTCGTCGCTTTTTCCCTCGTTGTGCATGACGCGGTAATTGGTGGCGTAAATGGGGCGCCCCGCCATGTGAGAAAAAAGCTCCTTGACCGTTTCGTCGTTGTGATATTGCGGTTCAAGCTGCTCCATTTGAAACCCAAAGGCATCACAGCCGTCAAAAACGGCACCGTGAATGAGGTCGATCATGCTTTCGGGATTTCTTGCTTGCACCATGCAGGTGATAAGGGGCTTGTTCTGATGTAAAAAAGTGAGCTTGTGTTTCATAAAAAAGTCTCCTTACGTTCTGTTCATCATAACGTTTCTGCCGCCGTCCATCAAAATGTAAACACCGTTGAGGAAGGCGCATTTCTCGGAGGCTGCGTACATGATCATATCTACGATCTCCTGCGTCTCTGCCGCGCGTCCCAGCATGGTCTTCATTCCCGCCATGGCAGGGCGCGTCATTACGGGGCCGGGAGCAATGCAAACGCAGCGCACGTTGTATTTCTCACCCGCCTGCGCGATCGACTTCGTCATACCGTGCATCAGGGCGCTTTTGGAGGCTGAGTAGGCAACGGCATTACCGCTTCCTTCCTCACCCGTGATAGAGCCGAGGTGAATAACGACCCCGCTTTTTTGCTTTGCCATTTGTGCCATGACCGCATGGTCAAAATAGAACGCACCCTTGAGATTGACGTCAAGGCCGAAATCGTAGACCTCGATCGGATTTTCGTGAAATTCCTTGGTGGTGCCGCAAATACGTGTTTCCGAACCTCCCGCGCAGTTGATAAGAATATCGATCGACCCAAAGGCATCGACTGCCGCATCCCTCGCCGCGCACACCTGCTCGTATACGCGCACGTCCACCTGCACGCCGATCACGTTTTGGTGATATGCGCGGATCCCCTCGACGCAAACGTCCAGAGCTTGCTTATTTATGTCTGCCAGGACTACGTTGGCGCCCTCCTTGGCATAGCATTGCCCAAGTAAAAGCCCCATGCCAGAGGCGCCGCCCGTGATCAACACGGTTTTCACTGCTGTTTTCATAGCGTTCTCCTTTTTTGAGAAGTTTTGATAATTTTATTATACACGCTTGGGGGGAAAATAAAAAGGCAGTATCATAGTAAAAAACAAAACGATTCTACGGTGACGGCGAAAAAGGCTTTTCGCCTGCCTTGATCTGTCCTCACCAAAGGGTGCCTTTACACGGAAAGATGATCCTGTGAAAAGGGTGGATTTTTTTGGAAAGTCCCTTGACGGATCGCCCTTTCTCGGTTATAATAGAAGTACTGAAGAAAAAGGAGTTTTTTATGATCTGCAAAAGCTTTCAAGATATATCCTTATCCGCCCTTGGGCTTGGCTGTATGCGTCTTCCCACCGTAGACGGAGACTTGTCTAAGATCGATATGAAAAAGGCGCGCGAGATCGTTGCGTATGCCATGGAGCACGGCATCAATTATTACGATACCGCTTGGGGCTATCACGGCGGAAATTCCGAGCCCGTGATGGGGGAGATCCTTTCGGAATATCCCCGTGACAGCTATTATCTGGCTTCTAAATTCCCCGGGTACGATCTGACCATGCACGGCAAAATAGAGGAGATCTTCGAGGCACAGCTCAAGCGTTGCCGTGTGGACTATTTTGATTTTTATCTTGCCCACAGCGTCACACAGGTAAATATCGACCTCTATCTCGATCCCAAATACGGGACTCTCGAATACCTCAAAAAGCAAAAGGAAAACGGCAGGATCCGTCACCTTGGCTTTTCCTTCCACGCAACGCCCGAGATACTGGAGAGGTTCCTTTCGGTATACGGTGAGTATATGGAGTTTGGTCAGCTGCAGCTCAACTGGCTTGACTGGAGCTTTCAGGATGCAAAAACACTGGTGGAGATCTTAAACCGCCACTCCATCCCCGTATGGGTCATGGAGCCCGTGCGCGGTGGCGGACTTGCGTCCCTGGAAGAGAAGTTTGAATCTAAATTGCGCGCTCTGCGCCCGGGCGCCACAATGGCAGAGTGGGCATTCCGCTTCCTGCAAACGATCCCCACGGTTACGGTCACGCTTTCAGGCATGTCGAATCTTGAGCAGCTTACCGAGAATGTCAACACCTTCTCCGAGGAAAAGCCGCTTTCTTCAGAGGAGTGGGATGCACTTATGCGGATCGCCTCCGAAAAGAGCGGAAAGAACACACTTGCATGTACCTCCTGCCGCTACTGTACGCAGTATTGTCCACGCGGACTTGATATTCCGTACCTCATCTCCCTTTATAACGAAAAAAGCTTTACGGGCTGGACCATCATCACCCGCCGCGCCGTTGCGGCTCTTACCGAGGAAACGCATCCCGATGCCTGCATCGGATGCCGCGCTTGCGTTGAGGTATGCCCTCAAAACATCGATATTCCCGCGATGATGCAGCGGTTTCGCGAGGTTATGCAATAAAACCAAATACTTCTCTTAAAAAATTCCCCGGGGTGCTTGAACACCTCGGGGATGCTTTTTATCGAAGAGCTTTCAATTCTTCCTTTTGCTCTTTTGTGATCCGATCGCTTTCTATTGCCTTTTGAATCGTTTTTTTATGGATCCACGGGGATAGCGTACGATCGACAAGGTAGGGAAGGATCTCCCTGTATTTTTTTGCAAGTGCCGTCGCGAAATACCAGGAGATCATCATGTTGACGTAATATTCCTCGCTTGCGATACGGCTGATACGCGCAGGGTAGGCGGGGTCAAAATCTTCGTCCAGAAAATGGGTCATCAGCAATTTGACGGCAAAGCGTATCTCAAAGGGATAGGGAGACGCGAGCCAGCGCTCAATATCGCACAAAAGCTGCTTTTTATGCTTTCCCAAAACGCGCGGATTCATCGAGTCGCAGGTTGCCCAATTGTCAACAAAGGGCAAAAAATCGTCAAGCGCTCGCACGCATGCATCGTAATCCCCGATTCTTTCAATAAGAAAGGCGTGAAGATTGTTTTCCTCGTAATATCTGTGGGGGAGGGTGGATGTGAAGGCGGTCGCCTCGTCACTTTTGGCAAGTCGCTGTGCCATGCGCCGTAAAATGGGAATACGGACACCGATCACCGTATCCGGATTGACCGTGGGCATCAGCTTGCATTGAAAGCTGCGATACGCTTCTTCCCCATGCCGAAACAGCTCCTTTTGTATTTGTATTTGTGTTTGGGGCTTCATATTCGTACCTCCTTTCCTTGCGATTGTATCACAAAAAGCGCAATTTGTCAAATTTTTAATTTGCAAAAAGTTTTTTGGAAAAATGAAAAACGCCTTGACAGAAGAGGGTTTATGGTGTAAAATTATAACTGTAGAAAAATAAACTTTGGAGGACACTGAAGTGAACGATGTAGTAAAACAACTTTCCCTGATCGGTATCGTTCCGGTCATCAAGATCGACAATGCGAAGGATGCAGCTCCTCTTGCAAAGGCACTGATCGACGGAGGCCTTCCCTGTGCGGAGGTCACCTTCCGTACCGCTGCCGCAAAGGAAGCGATCGCTATCATTGCCAAGGAGTACCCCGACATGATCGTCGGTGCAGGCACGGTTCTTACCACCGCACAGGTCGATGATGCCATTGAGGCGGGTGCCAAGTTTATCGTAAGCCCCGGCTTTAACCCCGAGATCGTAAAATACTGTCAGGCAAAGGGGTGCCCGATTGTTCCCGGTATCAACAATCCCAGCGGCATCGAGCAGGCGCTTACCCTGGGACTTGACGTGGTAAAGTTCTTCCCCGCGGAGCAGTCCGGCGGACTTAGCATGATCAAGGCAATGTCCGCTCCTTACGGTGGCGTTAAGTTTATGCCCACGGGCGGTATCAATCCCGCAAACGTCTGCGACTATCTTGCCAATCCTAAGATCCTTTGCTGCGGCGGCAGCTGGATGGTCAATCCCGATATGATCGCTGCCGGTGACTTTGCAGGCATCGAAAAGCTCGTGCGCGAGGCGGTTGACACCATGCTTGGCTTTAAGTTCCGTCACGTTGGCATCAATCCTTGCAATACGACCGCCGAGGATGCGGCAAACGTTCTTGCAAACGCATTCTCCTTTGGCGCAAACGTTACCTCTAAGTCCATCTTCGCAAGCCCTGCGCTTGAATTGATGACCGCAAAGGGTCCCGGTACACACGGGCACATCGCAATTGCCACCAACAACGTTGATCGCGCGGTCTACCATCTCTCCCGCCGCGGTGTGAAGTTTGATATGTCTACCGCAACCTACGACGCAAACGGTGCGATGAAGTTTGTTTACCTTGCCGATGAGATCGACGGTTTTGCATACCATCTTGTAAAATAATATGAAGGAGAACATAAAATGAGCAAAGTTGTTACGTTTGGCGAGCTGATGCTTCGCCTTCAACCCTACAATTACGAAAGATTCGTACAGTGTGACCACGTTGAATTTACCTTCGGCGGCGGTGAAGCAAACGTTGCCGTATCTCTTGCAAACTACGGCATGGACGTGGCTTACGTTACCAAGCTCCCCACCCATGCAATCGGTCAGGCAGCTGTCAACAGCCTTCGCAGATACGGCGTTGATATTTCCAAGATCACCCGCGGCGGCGACAGAGTAGGTATCTACTTCAATGAAAAGGGCGCATCTCAAAGAGGTTCCGTTTGTATTTACGACCGCGCAAACTCCGCGATCGCAAAGGCTACGCGTGAGGACTTCGACTGGGACAGCATTTTCGAGGGTGCCGAGTGGTTCCACTTTACGGGAATCACGCCCGCTTTGGGTGCGAACGTTGTTGAGATCTGTAAGGACGCTTGCAAGGCTGCAAAGGCAAGAGGCGTTAAGATCTCCTGTGACCTCAACTACCGCGGTAAGCTCTGGACCAGAGCCGAGGCGCGCGAGGCAATGACCGAGCTTTGTCAGTACGTTGACGTTTGCATCTCCAACGAAGAGGATGCAAAGGACGTCTTCGGTATCGAGGCCGAGGCAACTGATATCTACGGCGGTAAGCTGAATCACGAGGGCTACAAGTCTGTCGCAAAGCAGCTTGCAGACAAGTTTGGCTTTTCCTACGTTGCCATCACGCTTCGCGAGAGCCACAGCGCGTTTGACAACGGCTGGTCCGCAATGCTCTACGACGTGAAGGCAAACGAGTACTGCTTCTCCAAGAAGTACGAGCTTCACATCATCGACCGTGTTGGCGGTGGCGACTCCTTTGGCGGCGGCTTGATCTACTCGCTTATGAACGGCAAGTCTGCACAGGCAGCCGTTGAGTTTGCTGTTGCGGCATCCGCGCTCAAGCACTCTATCGAGGGAGATTACAACATGGTAACTCTTGCCGAGGTCGAAAAGCTTGCAGGCGGCGACGGTTCGGGAAGAATTCAGAGATAATTATAGAAATAACTGATAAAAAATGCCTATGGCATGCGGTGAAAGATCCGTATGTCATGGGCATTTTTTTTGCTTTGTCAAATAAAATTTGAATAAGTACGCCCCAAAAAGGGAAAATAAAAGCAAGAACGATTTTTTTTGCGTGAGGGAAGGGAGACGAATATGAAGGAGTTTTTTTATACGGTGGAGGATCCAAACGGAATGCACGCGCGCCCTGCGGGAAAGCTTGCCACCTTTGCAAAGCAGTTTGATGCCGAGATCCGTGTGCTTTACAAGGAAAAGGAGGCAGATGCCAAAAGGCTTCTTTCTTTGATGAGCCTTGGCGCGGTGCACGGTGGAGTGTTGACCTTCCGTGTGACGGGCGCTGAGGAGGAAAAGACGGGAGAGGCGCTGGAGCGCTTTTGTAAAGAGAGCTGGGGGAGCGGTATCGAAAAATGAAGAAGGAATACGAGCGAAATATCATCCGCCGCGGTGTTGGAATTGGGCAGGGGGCCGCGGCGGGGCGACTTGTTTTTTTTCGGCGCGGACAAAAGAAAAGCGCGCCGAGGGAAGCCTGGAATCGCGACACGGAGTGCGCGCGTGTGCGTGCGGCGGTTGAAAAAAGCGTGGAGCGTCTTACCGTATTAGCAGAGCGTGTCCGCTTTGAAACGGGGGAGAGTGAAGCCGAGATCTTTGAGATCCATGCGATGCTCGCACAAGACGAGGATTTTTTGGATACGGTCACAGGTGAGATCGAAGCGGGCGCATTTGCCGAGGAGGCGGTGGAGCGTGCGGCAGAGAAATACAGCGAGTGTCTATCCTCCCTTGAGGATACGTACCTTTCAGAGCGCGCGGGAGATATCAAGGACGTGGCGAGGCAGATCCTTTCTTCCCTTTTTGGGGAAGGGGAGAACGTGCAGAGCTTTGGAGAAGAGCCCTTTTTACTGGTTGCGGATGAATTGAGTCCCGTTGAAACGGTAACGCTTGATAAGGGGAAGATCCTCGGCTTTGTAATTTTTGGCGGCACCCCCGAATCTCACGCCTCGATCCTTGCGCGCGCCATGGGGATCCCCGCCCTTGTCGCAGTGGGAACGATCCCCGACTCCTTTGAAGGGACGTACGCTCTGCTCGATGCCGCCGAGGGAACACTGATGCTGCTTCCCGACAAGGAGATGCTTGACGGCTTTCAAAAAAAGATGGAGGAAGCCCAAAGGAATGCTTCAGAGCATGAAAAATATCTGCGCTCCCTCCTTGGTAAGCCTGCCGCTACCAAAAGCGGAAAGCAGATCTTGATCTATGCCAACGTGGGAGATGCGGAGGAGGCAGAAGCCGCTTGTCTGAACGGTGCCGACGGGATCGGACTGCTCAGAAGCGAGCTTTTGTATCTTTCCCTTGATCGCTATCCTACGGAGGAGGAGCTTTTTGAAAGCTATCGTGCGGTTGCCGCGCGGATGAAGGGGAAGCGGACGGTCATCCGCACGCTGGATATGGGGGCGGATAAGCAAGCGCCCTATTTTGAAATTGCGCACGAGGAAAATCCGGCGCTCGGCTTTCGCGGGATCCGCGTAAGCCTTTCGGACGTAGAGCACTTTAAAACCCAGCTTCGCGCGATCCTTCGCGCCTCTGCCTTTGGGTATATTTCTCTTATGATCCCTATGGTCGTATGCGCCGAGGAGGTTAAGCATACCCGAGCACTTCTTGAGGAATGTATGGAGGAGCTGGAGGGGAGAGGGATCGAATTTGACAGGCGCATTGAGCTTGGCGTAATGATCGAAACGCCTGCCGCGGCGATCATGAGTGATGAGCTTGCGCGTATCTCGGATTTTTTCTCGGTGGGAAGCAACGACCTGTGCCAGTACACCCTTGCGGCAGACCGTCAGAACGCAACGGTGGGGCGGCTGGCAACAGAAAACCGCGAGCCTGTTTTACGATTGATCGCTCACGCGGCGGAAATGATCCATGGCGCGGGCGGTTGGATCGGAATTTGCGGGGAGCTTGCGGCTGACCCGGCGTTGACCCAGCGCTTTGCGGATATGGGGATCGATGAGCTTTCGGTTTCGGTGCCCTATCTCTTGAGAATTCGCGAAACGGTGACAGAGTGCAAATAAAGGAGAATAAAGCATGGTATTTGGAAAAAAAGAGGAACGGCTGCTCTCCCCGGTCACGGGAGAGTGCATCCCGCTGTCAAGCGTCCCCGACGAAGCCTTTTCAAGCGGGATGCTGGGACAGGGGTTTGGCGTAAAGCCGAAGGACGGAGAGATCTGTTCTCCCATTGACGGACGGGTGGAAAGTGTTGCCGAGGGGAAGCACGCATACGCGATCTTAAGTGATAGCGGGCTTGACGTATTGATTCACGTCGGTGTGGATACCGTAACTCTTGGCGGGAACGGATTTTCACCCACGGTGACGGGCGGCGAGCGTGTTCACGCAGGGGAGGCTTTGTGTCGCGTGGATCTGGAAGAGATCCGAAAGGCGGGGCTTTCCGATACGGTTGCCGTGATCGTCACCAACTCGGAACGCATTAAAAATATGGAATATACGTACGGAGCTTGCATCGCGGGGAAGGATACCGCCATGCGCTTCCGTTTGGAAAGGAAAGGATAAATCATTATGTCCGCTACAATGATCAAAGAAAAAAAGAGTGGGGGATTTTTCAGCGTACTGCAAAGAGTAGGGCGGGCATTTATGCTCCCCATAGCACTTCTTCCCATTGCGGGATTGCTCCTTGGGGTGGGTGCCTCGTTTACCAATCTTGCAACGCTGGAGACCTACAACCTTGTTGGGATCATGGGACCTGGAACAGTTTTGTATTCGGTCTTCTCCCTCTTGGCATCGGTGGGAACCGTTATTTTTGACAATCTTCCCTTGCTGTTTGCGATGGGGGTCGCGCTTGGCATGGCAGAAAACGAAAAGGCGACCGCGACGCTCTCGGCGGCGATTGCGTTTTTCGTCATGCACAAAACCATCAATGCCCTCCTTGCCATTACGGGAAGGCTTACCGATGGGGCGATGCAGGACGGAACAATCGCAAACGTTGTCGGCATCGAATCCTTGCAGATGGGTGTGTTCGGAGGTATTATCGTAGGTCTTGGCGTGGCGTTTTTAAACAATCGGTTTTATAAAATTCGCTTGCCCAACGTGATCTCCTTTTTCGGCGGCACACGCTTCGTTCCCATTATTTCAACAACGGCGTATATCCTTGTGGGAATTTTAATGTTTTTCGTATGGCCCTTTGTGCAATCGGGTATTTACGCCTTGGGCGATCTTGTCTTGCGCTCCGGGTATGCGGGAACCTTGATCTACGGCTTTACCGAGCGTATCCTGATCCCCTTCGGCTTGCATCACGTTTTTTATCTGCCGTTTTGGCAAACGGGGGTCGGCGGCTCCGCTATGATCGACGGCGTAATGGTTTACGGAGCGCAAAATATCTTTTTTGCCGAGCTTGCCTCTCCCAACGTCACGCGGTTTTCGGTAGAAGCCTGCCGCTTTATGAGCGGAAAATTCCCCCTTATGATATTCGGTCTGCCCGGCGCTGCCCTTGCTATGTATGTCTGCGCTAAGGATAAGAAGAAAAAGGTTGCAGGCGGACTCCTGCTTTCT
>JAZNEQ010000149.1:0-32675 GCA_045588715.1 Eubacteriales bacterium
CTGCTGAAAGCCCTTGATGCAAAGTCCGTCAAGATTTCACATATACTTTTTCACTTCCGCGTCCAACGACTTTAATCAAGCCGTAATCTCGCATTTGCTTAGCAAGTGTAAAGGCGCGGGTTTTCTTTAGCCCGAGCAAATCTTGGATTTCCAAATCGGTGATTTTTCCATTCTCGTCTATATAATCAAGTATCTTCTGCATTTGCGCCGTGATGCCCGTTCCGTTTTCCTGGGCGGTCGCACGGTTCATATTGGGAAGAATAATCTTGAAGGTGTTGGAAGTAACCTCAATTCTCGGCTGCTCGGAGCAGTTCGCATACAGATTATAAATCTTACGAATACCCGTGCCGTAGGACTCAATCAAGTGCAGACGGTGGAAAATGTCAGCGAGATTTTTGTTTCTCGGTTGAGAAATACCGCTACGGATATCGTCGGGAGAAAGGCCGGGCAGAAGTCCGCCGATAGAAATAAACTCTATTTCCTTGTCGTTTACGTTGATAATAATACTGCCGCTAAAGCTATAATCGCGGTGTACGAGCGCGTTCAGCAAAGCCTCGCGCAGAGCTTCTTCGGGATAGTCCACCTTCTCGATACGTTCAAGTCCTTTGAAGGTCGCGGTGGTTTTGTTGCAAAGAGCAAGATATGCGAATGTGCTATCAAGCTGCTCGAAAATAGATCCGCCGAACTCCTTGCTATCACGGAATTTTGTGTTTGCTTCGTCCGCAAAAACTGCTACTTTTGTGGTATGAGAGCACTGATCGGAAATGACAAGTGCCAAATTGCTATACATTTCTTCCGACTGAACGGTCACGCCCAATGCGCGATATTTATTAGGTGCGAACTCTACGTTGTAACGGTCAAATGCTTTCTTTGCGCTATCGAACGTCAGTTCTTGCTCCATAGAACGCATACTTTCAAAATTGTCGCCGTCGGATTCCTTAATCATTGCTCTGATCTGCTCGGGAGAGGCAGAAACAGAGGACGTGCCTTGACGAACGAATACGCCGCTCGGCTTCAATCCTTTGGATTTTAAATAGTAAGGCTTGAAAGAGCCTTCGCTAACTTTGATACGAATCGTGTGATTCTCCCCAAGCGTATATTTTACAAACATTGTAACGTCGGGCAAAATTGCATCTCGTATTCCGTTTGTGATACGGGTATATATCTTGTCCACGTTATCAAGCTCGGTTACGTTTCCTTCGTTATCAATTCCAATGTAAATAGTACCGCCGTCGGTATTTGCAAACGCGATGACCTCCTTGTAAAGCTCATCCGTAACTTGCGCTTTGAATTCAATATTTTCGGTTTCGAATTTCATAGCGTCGCCTCCCATAATATGATTGCTATTATTATACACCGAAAATTCGCTTTTGTCAAGCGAATAGAGCGAATATTCAGCGAATTTTTGTAGGCAAAAATTACACCCTTGACAGAAAAAAGAAAAGAGTGTATAATAAAAAACAAAACGATTCTACGGAGGCATCTATGCAAACCCACTCGATCCCGTTGACGTATCTGCGCGGAACCCGCTTTTCAACAGAGGAACACGCGATCTTTGATTATTCTCATCTGCCGCGACCGTTGCACAGTGTAGCTTATATCGTGGAAGGAAGCGCGGATTTCATTTGCGACGGAGTACATCATACAGTGAGTGCAGGCGAGGTCATTTACGTTCCAAAGGGGTGTCGCTACACCTCCATTTGGTATGGCAAGCCGACAACAAATTTTTTCTCCTGCCACTTTGACCTGGTTCCTTTTGGTGAGCCGATTGGAAACCGTGTATATAAGCTGCAAACCATTACAGACTGTGCCTACCTGGAGCCGTTTTTTTACGAGGTGACGAAGGATGGGCAAGCAGCGTTTGACTCCTTACGTTCTGTGGGGAGCTTTCTGCATTTGATATCTGCACTGTTCTCCCGTATGCAATACGATCGGGCGCTTACGGTAAACGATCGGATCATCGACGCGGTGCGATATATTGAAAGTCATTACGACACACCCCTGCGCGTGCCTGAGCTGGCGGCGCTTTGCCATATCAGCCCCTCTTATTTTTACGAGTGCTTTAAGCGCGAGATCGGTACCTCCCCCATTGAATACAAAAACAAGATCATGATCCGCCACGCCGAGCGTAGTCTGATCGACCACCCGGAGGTCTCGATTGAAGAATTGAGCGAACGCTTGGGCTTTGAATCCTCCATCTATTTTCGGCGCCTCTTTAAGGCGACCACGGGAAAGACACCGCGCGAATACCGTAAAACGGTAGAAGTTTTGTAAAGCAATACGGTTTTATCGCATAAAAAAGAATCGACGCTTCTTGCGTTCATTACAAAAAGGTTTTGCCCCAAACGCTGTTGGCGTTTGGGGCAGAACCTTTTTCATTTTATGAAAACAAAATTTCGCATATCCTCTGCATCTCCTGCGGCATGGGAGACGTAAAGGAGACGAGCTTACCCGTGCGCGGATGAATAAAGGAAAGCTCCCCCGCATGGAGGCACTGTCCTTGTATCAGGGCACGGTGACGTGCTTCAAATCTTGTATTGGCACCGCCGTAAACGTCGTCCCCAAGCAAAGGGTGACCGACATAGGACATGTGCACGCGGATCTGATGGGTGCGCCCGGTTTCAAGCTCGCAACGAAGGAGCGTAAAGGCATTCCCGTCGCATTCGCCGCGGGAAAGCACCGACCAACGTGTGATCGCCTCGCGAGAGCGCATCTGTGCGTCATGGATCACTGCCATGCGCTTGCGATCTACGGGGTGGCGACCGATGGGAGCCATGACCGTGCCGCACGCTTCCTTGAAATTCCCCACGGCGATGGCGGTATAGATACGGTTGATGTGATGCCCCTTTAATTGCTCTGAAAGCTTTAGGTGCGTTTCATCATTTTTGGCAACGACCAACAGTCCGCTTGTGTTTTTATCGATGCGGTGGACGATCCCCGGACGGACAACGCCGCCGATCCCCGAAAGAGAGGCGCCGCAATGATACAAAAGAGCATTGACAAGCGTTCCGCTTGTATTCCCGGCGGCAGGATGCACGACCATGCCAACGGGCTTATTGATCACGATCAGATCGTCGTCCTCGTACACTACGTCCAAGGGAATGTTTTCGGGAAGCGCTTCACACGGCTCGGGCTCGGGAAGAAGGCATTCTACACGATCGCCCGACCGCATACGGTAATTTTTGTTGCTTTTCGTCCCGTTTACGGTCACGTTCCCCTCTTCGATCAGCTTGGTAGCGGCAGAGCGTGTCAGATCCGCACAGCGAGCGACGTATTGATCCAGGCGACAGCCTGTGTCCCCCTCCCCCGCCTCTGAAAGGATCACATTTTCCTCTTCGGTATTATTCGGAAGCATGGTCATTCTCTTCTTTCTTATCGGCATTGGCAAGCTTTGCCGTTTTTTCTTTACGGTAATCCTTGATCATATCCCAAACGAGATAAGCGATCAAAATGCCGGCGCCCACGCAAACGAAGGAATCCGCCACGTTGAAAATGGCAAAATCGATCAAGGTAAAGTCGATAAAGTCAACGACGTAGCCAAGAGCAATGCGGTCGATCATATTTCCGATCCCGCCGCCAACGATCATGGCGATGGAAACCTGCATCCAACGGCTTTCGGGACGAAAATAGAACAAATACACAAGCATGCCGATGATGGCAACCGTGGAGAGCACCATAAAGATCCAGCGCTCATCTTCACCCGACAGCATACTGAATGCCATGCCTGTATTTTCGGCATAGGTGAAATGGAGCACATCCTTCCACAGGGGAAAGGACTCTGCCCCTTTTAAATTGACAACGGCGATCCATTTGGTAAGCTGGTCAAGTCCAACCACGCCCACCATAATTGCAATTAAATACAGCATAAGCTCTCCTTTCCGTACGGATCTGAGGGATCCCTCAAATGAACCTTGCGGGGACGGAACTCCCTTTCATTGAAGGATTCCCTCCCCGCAAACTGTTAAAACAAGTTGATTATTTTAAGATTTCAAGGCAACGGGCGCAAATGAAGCCACCCTCGCCGTCAGCCTCTCCCTCGGTGGAGAAGCTCCAGCAGCGGTCGCACTTGCAGCCGTCGGCGGGCTCAACCAGCACGGAGATTCCGCTTTCCTCTTCTGTGTAAGCGCCGCTTGGAGCATCGCCCTCGTCAAGCTGAACGCCCGACACGATAAATACCGTGGTAAGCTCCTTGCCAAACGAACGAAGGAGCGCCAGCTGCTCGGCATCCTTGGTGTAAACGGTGATCTTCGCCTCCAGCGATTTTCCTACCAGCTTGTTGGCGCGCGCGATCTCCAGTGCCTTCATTACACCGTCGCGGAGCGCAAAGAGACGGTTCCATTTTTCCGCAATCGCGGGATAGGTCAACGCCTCGTCAAAGGTGGGCATATCGTTGAGGAATACGCTTTCCTTATTGTCGCTTGCCTTGTGCGGGATCGCCTGCCACATTTCCTCTGCCGTAAAGGAGATCATGGGAGCCAGGAGGCGAACCAGACCCGAAAGGACAAAGTACATTGCGGTTTGTGCACTGCGGCGTGCTTTTCCGTTTGCGCGCTCGGTATAAACGCGATCCTTGGTGATATCGATATAAAGCTTGGAAAGCTCGGTGGTGCAGAAGTTGTTTACCGCATGGTAAGCTACGTGGAACTCGTAAGTGTCGTACGCACCCTTTACGGTTTTTGTAAGATCGTTCATTGCGGAAATGATCCAACGGTCGATCTCGTAAAGCTCGTCAAAGGCAAGAGCATCGGTATCGGGATCAAAATCGTTGAGGTCGGCAATGAGGATACGAACGGTATTACGGATCTTGCGGTAAGCGTCGGAAAGTTGCTTAAAGATCACGTCGGAAACGCGAACGTCTACACGGTAATCGGAGGAAGCAACCCAAAGGCGAACCAGATCGGAGCCGTACTTTGCCACAATGTCGGAGGGAACGATGACGTTTCCAAGCGACTTATGCATTGCCTTGCCCTCTCCGTCAACGACCCAACCGTGGGTCAGGACGGTGCGGTAGGGCGCCTCTGCCCTGCCCGTGGAGCCAACCGCGGTCAAAAGCGAGGACTGGAACCAACCTCTGTACTGGTCGGCACCCTCCAGGTACATATCCGAGGGCCAACGCTGCTCGGGGTTATCCTCCATCACAGCAAAGTGAGAGGAGCCGGAGTCAAACCAACCGTCCAGCGTGTCGGTCTCGGCTTCAAACTCGGTACCGCCGCACTCGGGGCAAACAAAGCCTGCGGGAAGGAGCTCCTTGGCGCTCTTTTCGTACCAGATATTTGAGCCGTGAGCGGCGAAGAGATCGGCAACGTGGGCAATGGTCTCGTCGTTGCAGATGGGCTTTTTGCAGCAATTGCAATAGAATACGGGAATAGGCAGACCCCAGTGACGCTGACGGGAAATACACCAGTCGGCTCTCTCGCGGATCATGCTCTTGATACGGTCGCCGCCCCACTCGGGAAGCCATTCTACCTTGTCGCAAGCCTCGACAGCCGCATCCTTAAACGCATCGACCGAGCAGAACCACTGCGGCGTTGCGCGGAAGATAATGGGATTTTTACATCTCCAGCAGTGCGGATACTCGTGCTCGATCTCGGTAGAGGCAAAGAGCGCGCCGCTTTCCTTCATGTCCGCCAAGATCGCTACGTTGGATTCGTCGTAACGAAGACCTGCAAACTTCCCTGCTTCCTCGGTCTGATATCCCCTGTCATCCACGGGAACGAGCGGAGGAAGACCGTAACGGCGGCAGGTAATATTATCGTCGGCACCAAAGCCACCCGCGGTGTGAACGCATCCCGTACCGCTGTCCATGGTAACGTAATCGGCTACCACAACAAGGCTGTCCCTGTCAAGGAAGGGGTGCTGTGCGGTCATATACTCAAAGTCCTTACCATGGCGGCGGTCAAGGATCTCGTAGCTTTCAATTCCACCCTCAAGCATGGTCTTTGCGCAAAGTGCCTCTGCCACGATATACGCCTCACCGTTGTCAGCCTTAACGATCACGTAATCCTCGTTCGGGTTGAGTGCGATCGCCTGGTTGCCGGGCAGGGTCCAGGTCGTGGTGGTCCAGATGATAAAGTAGGTCTTTGCGGGGTCAACAACGCCTGCAAGCTTTCCTTGATCGTCCTTTACGGCAAATTTTACGTAGATAGAGGTACAAGGATCGGTCTTGTACTCGATCTCTGCTTCGGCAAGTGCGGTCTCGTCGTTCGGGCACCAGTAAACGGGCTTAAGTCCCTTGTAGATGTAACCCTTTTTATACATCTCGCCAAACACGCGGATCTCGCGCGCTTCAAAGGATTTTTCCATGGTAAGATAAGGACGCTTCCAATCTGCCACAACGCCAAGACGAATAAACTGCTCCATTTGCTTATCCACAAAATCCTGCGCGAACCGGTGGCAAGCACTGCGGAACTCGGGAATAGACATGCTCTTACGGTTGAGCTTGTTTTGCTTGATGATCGCAGATTCGATGGGCATACCGTGGTTGTCCCAACCGGGGGTATAAGGAACACGGTACCCCGACATTGCGTGCGACTTGTTGATAAAGTCCTTTAAGATCTTATTGAGTGCGTGCCCCATGTGAATATTTCCGTTGGAAAATGGAGGGCCGTCGTGCAGGATATACAAAGGCTTATCCTTTGCGTTTTCCTGCATTTTGTTGTAAAGATCGATCGAATCCCAGTATTTGATCATTTCGGGCTCTCTTTGAGGAAGACCTGCGCGCATGGGAAATTCGGTCGTAGGGAGATTTAGTGTGCTTGTGTAATCCTTTGCCATTGCTCTACTCCTGTTTTTTCATCCCTTTGGGATTTTTTACGCATTGAAAACAAAAACGCCCCACAGCACAGTGCCGTGAGACAAAACGTTGTGTTTTTACTCACATTACATCTTTTAAATTATATCATAGCTTTTTTGCTTTGTCAACCAAAAACAAAAAGATTTATATAAAAAGCCTTTTTTGAAAACAATTTTTTTCGGTTGGTTGACAAGAAGAAAGAAAAATGATACAATACAAAAAAAGAAATAGGAGGGACTCTTCTATGAAAATTTCGGCAAGCTGTCTTTGGTTGGAAAAGAAATTCGGATATAAAAAAGCATTTCAAATGATGAAGGATGCGGGCTTTGATGCCGTAGACTTCGGTATTGACGATTGGGTAGGAACCGAGGAGGAGATGAAAAGCAGTCTCTGCTATCGGATGTCAGAGGAGGAGCTTTGCGCGTATTTTACCGACGTGTATGAAACCGCAAAGGAGATCGGACTTGAAATCACCCAAACGCACGCTCTTTTCGGTGTGGACGCAACAAGAAACCACCCTGCCCTTTTTGAAGAGATCACAAACAAAAGTATTTACGTAACGCATCTTCTTCACTGTAAGCATATCGTCATTCATCCTGTGGCAACGCCCGGGCGCATTTACGACGAAAACGAAGAGGAATGCTTTGCCTTTAATCTTAATTTTTTCCGTTCCTTCTTGCCCACTCTTAAAAAATACGGTGTCAAGCTTGCCATTGAACCGATGTGGACACGCAACAAAGAAGGCGTGATCGCGCCCACCGTATGCTCCCGTCCCGAGGAGATCTTGCGCTATATCGATGCGCTTGGCACCGACCACTATTGCTCCTGCCCCGACATCGGGCACTTTGTACTCGTCGCAAAGGATACGGGAACCACGGCAGGAGGCGCCATCCGCAAGCTGGGAGATACGGTAGAAATATTGCACGTTCATGAGGTGGACGGCAAAAACGATAACCATACCGCCCCCTATACCTTTCCAAACACCGTGGATTGGGCTGACGTTCTCTCCGCGCTTCAAGATATCAACTACACGGGTGTTCTCAACTTTGAGGTTGCCGGTAATTTTTACAACGCATACCCCGAGCACATGCTCCCCGAGGCACTTCGTCACTTTGCCGCGATCGCACGCGACATGGCAAATCAAATCAAAGGAGAAATGCGCAAATGAAACTAAGCATCAGTACAGGGGCACTTGAACATAGGTTTGGCACGGAAAAGCTCTTTTCTTTGATGAAGGACGCCGGCTTTGATTATGCCGATTACGGGCTTGACACCTGGCACCCTGACCGCGCATCGGTCCTTGAAAGCCGCAGTTACCGTATGTCAGAGGAAGAAACGGTCGCGCATTACAAAGAGGTCAAACGCATGGCAGACGCGGCAGGCATTACGATCTATCAAACGCATGCCATCTTCGGTGAATACCCCGCCTGCAACTGCGAGGAGTATATAGAGGCAACGATCAAAAACATCATTGCAACCAACGTGCTTGGATGCCGTTACTCCGTCATCCACCCCGTTCGTACTCCCGGAAGATTTTTTGATGAAAAAAAGGAGGAGGGGTTTGAATTCAATCTGCGCCTTTTTAAGCGCATTCTTCCCTATCTTGAAAAATATAACGTTACCGTCGGTATCGAGCCAATGTGGCTGGACGATGAAAACCGTGTGATCTGCCCCAGCGTTTGCTCCCGTCCCGAAGAAATTTTGGAATTTATTGAGATCCTTGGCGACAAGCACTTTTGCGCCTGTCTGGACTACGGTCACGTTGCCCTTACGGGAAAAGGTACCAACGATACTGTGGGAGGTGCGATCAGAAAACTTGGGACGCATATGAAGATCGTACATATTCACGAGGTGGACGGCGTTTGGGACAACCACAATGCCCCCTACACCTACCCCGCTGTAATGGATTGGGAGGACATTATAGCCGCCATGCACGAAATTGGATACAGCGGCACCGTAAACTTTGAGGTTGGAAACGCATACTATCAAAGCTATCCCGACCGTCTGATCCCCGAGGCGCTTCGCCACCTCGCCGCCATTGGAAGAGATATGGCAAAGCAAATTTAAGAAGCAGGATCAAAAAAGCGGATACTCAATACCCTTTCGGTAAAGAGTATCCGTTGTTTCTATAATTGGCATATCAGAAAGAAACATTTTTAAAAGACGTCGCGCGACACAAAAAAATCACACCGTAGGGGTCGACAAACGGGTCGCCGGAGCGTCGACCCCTACGGGATGGCGGAACCTCCAAAAAAAGCGGTACACCGCCCTCCGCGCTGTCATTATACAACGAAAACCGCCCCCGCAAAAGCCGCGGGGGCGGAAACGTTTATTTTGTTTTTATCTTCTTAACGGTAGCAAGTACCACAAAGAAATTTTGCCCTTGAAATGATCTTTTTTATGACTCAAGATCATTAAAGATATCATTTCCCCAGTTATCGGATCCGGTCAAAATATCCTCGCTTGCCAGGTAAAGAAGTTCTACTGCAGGTTCAATATAATATTTCATTGTTGCAACCTTCTTTCTACTATGTCTTTACTGCGTTTATGATCGCACCGGCAAGCACTCTTACGCCGCAGGCTCGGTTGTAGCGGTTCCGTTAGAAACGCCGTCTACGTAATTTTGGAGTATCGTTTTTTGTCTTGCGCTCAATTGATCCTTGTACATCTCCAAAATCCCCTTCGAGGCGCTCTTAACGTCTTGCGAATACGCATCGGCAAGAATATAAACCGACTCACCGCTCAAAAGCGTTACCTTAACGTATCCCGCTGCCGAGAATGCACGGCCGTAGTTAGCCACATTCAGATTTACGATAGAGCCAACGAAATAGGTGCCGGAGTAGTTTTCCGGATCTTTAAAGTCAAACCACTCGCCAATCTCAACGGAAACGTCGAGTACCGTCTCGTTGGGAGTAAGCTCTGCCAAGGAAGTGGCAATGGGGTCTTTTTTGCCTTCCACCTTTTGAATGTAGTCGGTGGGAGCGATCAACGTACCGAGGTCAACGGACTTGATAGTTCCTGCCTCGACCATAGCCTGGAGTTGTGCTAAAAGATCGGCATCCAGCTCGGTTGCAAAACGCATACCTGCGGGATTCACATCTGCGTTGGTACCGTAACGGATGGAAACCTTACCAACGTTGGAAACGATTGCGTTAAACTCGCCGTTTTCGTTGAAGTAAACGGGGGTTGCGGTAAAGCTGTCGTCTGCCTTGACCAAGTACTTGGTGGCAATGGTCTTGGTGTTTACACCGTTGATGGTAACGTCAACGTACTGGAAATCCTTTTCTGCGTCAACTTCAACTTCCTTAAGGGTGTCGGCTACGTCATAAATTGCAAGGTTGTCGACGTATGCGCACCCCTCCTTGGTCACATAGCTACCTTCGGCATCTTTAAAGCCGGACGCAGTTTTTAAAACGATCCATTGGCTGCCGTCCCAAGAGAGGTTGTGCAAGGGATAGTAAATTCCATCTTTCGCGTAAGCAAACTGCGCGCTTGCGTAAGCGATCCCGTTTACGTATACGGTGTACGTACCCGATGCTCTGTCAACGACAACAGAAACGGTGAACCACTCGTTGCAGGGAACGTAGATTCGTCCATAGACATCGTCACGGTAGCAGATCTTGTTCTGCCCGTTCACGTCAAGGCGTGCGGAATTTTCACCCTCATTAGCATCGTGCCAGATCATAAAGAGCGCGTTCCATGTCGCCGTTCTCTCAACACCGTCGGCATCCAAGCCCTTTATAGTATGAATCTGGGAGGTAAGGTGGAATTGTTGACTCTCGCCATAGTCCAGGTAATAATCCGCCTCCAATACCACGGTTTCGGCGGTCATGCTGAAGGGAGATTTTACAACTGCATCGTTGTAGTGGTTGTTGATTTGTGCTACGTTGTTGCTACTGTTTTCGGGATCTTTGGTAGCGATTGCGTTGCTGCCCGCGGGCGCGTTTACGGAAAAGTCCTCGAAGTAAGGATCCTGAGGACGCGCGCCAGCCTTCACGTCGGTGGGCTGGGTACCCGCGTATACGGCTACGTTGTCGTAGTATACGGTACCGGAGTTGGTTTGGTTAGATTTCGCCTTTTGGAATGCCATAAGATAGAACGTAAAGTTCTCGACCCTCATTCTCGCATCCATCAGCTTATAGCCGTCCAGATACAAGGAATAGACACCTGTTTTCAGATCCAAAGCCATGGCAAGGGTATACCAGGTATCGGTCTTAAAGCTTGGATCGTTGACCGCAGCGGTAACGGTGCCGCCCGGGTTCGACGCTCTGGGAATGATCTTTCCGTTGGTAAGATCAAGAGAGTAAAGGCCATTCCACGCATAGTCGGTTGTACCGTCCAGACGAAGCTGGGCGTCAAAGCCGATCTCACCTTTTGCGCCCGCCACAACGTAAAAATCGAGCTGGTAAACAACGCTATCGTTTACAGCTTTGTTGAACAGGCTTTTGACGTCTGCGTTGGGGACATTGTTCGCATTCGTGTGAGACGCCAGGTCAACCTTCCAAACGTTACCCTTGCCGCTGTTTGTGGGGTCGGGAACGATCGTATCGGCTGTAACACCCGCGTCGCTATACATATCCGCGGCGTTCATCATTCCGGTAAAATCTTCAAAGTAAGGGCGCTTGCCCTCCTTGGCATTGTCGGGTGCGGTACCCGCGTATACGGTTACGTTGTCGTAGTATACAGTACCGGAGTTGGTTTTATTTGAATGCGCCTTTTGGAATGCTATAGTACTAGTACTGAGCGACACGTTCTCAATCGGCATTTCCGCATCCATTACCTTATAGCCGTCCAAATACAGGGAGTAGGCACCCTTATCCAGATCCATAACCATGGCAAAGTTGTACCATTTACCGGTTGCAAAGCTTGCAAGACCCGTCTCGGCGGTAACGGTGCTGCCGTCGTTCGACGCGGTATGAATGATCTTACTGTTGGTAAAATCAAGAGAGTAGAGGCCGTAGTACCTGCCACTTACGTAGTCAAAGCCGAGTTCACCGGTTGCCCCCTTCTCTACGTAAAAATCGTACTGGTAAACAATGCTGTCATTTACAGCACAGTCAAACCACTGTTTGATAAGCGTATTTGGACTATAGTTACTATCTTTGTGAGAAGCCACGTCAAGCTTCCAAACGTTACCCTTGCCGCTGTTTGTGGGGTCGGGAACGATCGTATCGGCTGTAACACCGCTACCGGTATACATATCCGCGGCGCTCGTCATACCGGTAAAATCTTCAGCGTAAGGACGCATGCCTTCCTTTGCATTGTCGGGCGCTGTGCCCTCGTATACGGTGACGTTGTCGTAGTATACGGTACCGGAGTTATTGTCATTATTAGGAGTCTTTTGGAATGCCAAGGTACTGGGCGACACGTTCGTGATCGCCAGTTGCGCCTCCATTACCTTATAGCCGTCCAAATACAGGGAGTAAGCACCCGTATCCAGATTCAAAACCATGGCAAAGTTGTACCATTTACCCGTTCTAAAGCCTGCATCGTTCATCGTAGCGGTATAGGTGCTCTTGTTATTCGTTGCAGCGCCAGCAATCTTGCTGTTGGTAAAATCAAGAGAGTAGAGACCGTGCCACCCCTGGCTACCTGCGGTGTCAAAGCCAAGCTGACCTTTGGCGCCATTCTCTACGTAAAAATCGTACTGGTAAACAATGCTATCGTGAGCATTATAGTCAAACCACTGTTTGATAAACGCATTGGGATTATTGTTACTATCTTTATGAGGAGCCACGTCAAGCTTCCAAACGTTGCCCTTGCCGCTGTTCGTGGGGTCGGAAACGATCGCATCATTTGCAATGGCAGTCGCACCCGCATTGCTTGCATACATACCCGCGGCGCTATCCATATCGGCAAAATCTTCAAAATAGCCATTCTTTGCATTGGCAGGCGCGGTGCCCGCGTATACGGTTACGTTATCGTAGTATACGGTACCGGAACTGCCGCTTGTAGGCGCCTTTTGGAATGCCAAGATACCCGAGGAGAGAGAAAAGTTCTTGACCGCCATCTGAGCATCCATTACCTTATAGCCGTCCAGATACAGGGAATAGGCACCCGTATCCAAATTTAAAGCCATGGCAAAGTTGTACCATTTACCCGGTTTAAAGCCTGCATCGTTGACCGTAGCGGTAAC
The DNA here is from genome assembly GCA_045588715.1 of Eubacteriales bacterium. Classification (GTDB taxonomy): domain Bacteria; phylum Bacillota; class Clostridia; order Oscillospirales; family CAG-272; genus UMGS1865. The sequence goes on from JAZNEQ010000149.1 coordinate 12,930, forward strand.
GGTGCTGCGTCCGTTCGGCTTATTGTGAATGATCTTACCGTTGGTAAGGTCAAGTGAGTAGAGACCGTGCCACACTGAGCCGAGTGAAGTGTTAGTACCGTCGTTATAAACAGTGGAGTCAAAGCCAATCTCACCGACGGCACCATTCTCTACGTAAAAATCGTATTGGTAAACAATGCTATCATGAGCGGCATAGTTAAACCACTGCTTGATAAGCGTATTGGGACTATGGTTTGCATTCGAGTGAGAAGCCAGGTCAATCGACCAAACGTTGCCCTTGCCGCTGTTTGTGGGGTCGGAAAGGATCGTATCGGTTTCAATAGCCGTACCGCTATACATACCCGCGGCGCTATCCATACCGGTAAAATCTTCAAAGTAGCCATTCTTTGCATTGGCAGGCGCGGTGCCCTCGTATACGGTGACGTTGTCGTAGTATACGGTACCGGTGCTCGAGTCCTTAGCCTTGTTGACGTACATATCCGCACTGCTGACAAGCACAATATTTGCGATGGGCGTTGTTGTATTTTTTACATACATCTGTGCATCCATCAGCTTGCAGCCGTCCAAATACAGGGAATAGGCACTTGTCTTCAGATCCAAAACCATGGCAAAGGTGTACCAGGTATCGGGCTTAAAGCTTGCATCGTTCACCGTTGCGGTAACGGTGCTGCCGCCGTTCGTCGCCTTGGGAATGATCTTACCGTTGGTAAGATCGAGAGAGTAGAAGCCGTACCATTGCGCATTATTGCGTTGGCTACCGTCTGCATAAAGAACAGTGTCAACACCAAGCTCACCGACGGCGCCAGCCTCTACGTAAAAATCGTACTGGTAAACAATGCTATCGTAAGTAGCATAGTTGAACCTGCTTTTGATGTCGGAATTGTGAGGGGAGTTCGCACCTACGTGCGTAGCCACGTCAACCGACCAAACGTTCCCCTTGCCGCTGTTTGTGGGGTCGGGAATGATCGCATCATTTGCAATCGCGGCCGCACCTGTACCGCTTGCATACATGTCCGCGGCGTTTGTCATGTTGGTGAAATCTTCGAAGTAACCTTCGAAGGCGTTTTCATCCACTGTATCTTCGGCAAACGCGGGGACACCGATCAGAGGAACGACCATCACAAGGGCTAACACAAATGCGATGATCCTGCTTGTGTTTTTTGGTTTCATGGTTCTTTCCTTTCTTTATATAGGCGTGTTGATCGCCTTTTTTTAACACAAACGGAGATTGTATCTCTGTTTGTGTCGGATCGCTGCCTTGTAAAAGTTGGCAAAGGTCTTGGCAGCATTTTACAAGGAGGGATACTTACGGGCGTTGTACCACATCCCGTTAACATTGTCAATATTAAAACGAAGAAAGCGAAAATATTTCGCAAAGCAACAAGGGGACTGTAATAAACGTTGGCGGGATACCGACGTTTATTACAGAACCCATTTTTTGTCGTGCCTTACTTATCCCAACGATTCACGTAGAGCCGAGAATTCATCCTTTGGGAAAGTAACCGTTCCGCCCGGGGATTGGGGGTCGCCGCCGCTTTCCTCATTCTTGGTTGTGGCAGTAGTTCCAGCGGTCGTACCTGTCGGCTCACGGCTGCTTTCCACACTCTCGTGCGTCGTGGTACCGTTGGTCGTGCCTGTCGGCTCGTCCCCGTCCGGGTCACCCGTTGTCTCCAAGGTCGTAGACGCCTCGGGATCGGACGTGCCGGGATCCCCTACCGTTGCGCTCTCCCGTGTGGGATCGTCCTCTATAGCCGCGGACGTGCTTGATGCATGAGCGCTTTCGCTTTGAATGGGATCACTTTCTTGAGCGTTGGGCTCTCGTGAATTTATCGGATCCGATTCCACGGCAGAAGCTCCCGATGAGGAAGCAGGTATTTTTTCGCTCCCCTCTCCCCCCGTTCCACCCGGCAGAGCGGAGGAAGACACCGACGTGCCCTCCCCACTTCCTGCATCCCCGTTTTCGGGGATGCAGGAGGACAGCAGGAGCGAGAGAGAAAGGATCAAAGCAATAGCAATTCCCTTTTTCATAGCCATTTCATTCAAAAGAAGAATTCATCCTCTTCACCGTCAAAGCCGCCGCTCAAGGTAAGAACGTCGTCCGAAGCGAGCATGAGGAGATCGATTTGAGGAATCTCATAGCTTTTTAATTGTGTCAATTTCATCTTTCAATTCCTCCTTAGTTAGCATTTGCAAAGGCCTTGGCAGAAGCGCCGTAACGGTAAAGTGCCACAGCCAGCGTCTTCATACCGTTGCTTGCGGTCGCGCTTGTGTACATGGAGTATGCATAGGCATTAACGCTGTACGTAAGAGTTGCGACCGCATCACCGTTGCGGGAGAGCACCACGGTATAAACCGCATCAAACTCGGTTGCTAAGATCGCATTGGTCGAAAGCATATAAATACCGTTGCCCATGAAAGCAAGATCCGCTACGGTATACTCGGTACCGTTTACGGTAACCGTTACACCCTCGGCGTTTGCGATATAGAGCTTGATGCGAAGCTTGTTGACCGTATCGAATCTGACTGTTGCGGACTTGATGTGAAGTGCCGCATCGCTGTTGCCCGAAAGCGTCAGCTTGTCGTTGACCACGGGGGTCTTGTCTGAGAAGTCAAGCTCTTCGCTTCCATCAAGGATCGCATCATCGGCGGGATATTCGGTATACTCCAACGCCGCCTGACCGTAGGCAAGAAGGTCTGCGATCAAGGTCTTAAGAAGCGCGTACTTTGCGTCGCTAAGACCCAGCTGTGCCGGGGTCTTTTCAAGAAGATTGAGGCAGTTTTGCTTAATGCTGTAGCCGTTATGGCTTGAAACGACCTCGCCGTCGAGCAAAAGCTCTGCATCGATCAAGTCGCCGATCTGCTGGGGGGCGATGCCGGAGAGAGTAAATACGTACTCACCGTTTACGATCTCGTAATCGGTAACGGTAACGTACTCCTCGCCTACCTTAAAGCGTACGGAAAGTGCGTTGCTTTCAATCAGGGAAGCATCGTTGATCTTGACGTAGTAAAGCAAGGAAAGGTCGGTTCCGAGGTTGACGGAAGCGCCTGTAAATTCTGCTCTGCCTGCGGCATTGGCGGGCACTGTGCCCTCGTATACGGTGATGTTATCGTAGTATACGGTACCGCTGTCCGACGCAGATTTCGCCTTGTTGATGTACATTTGCGCACTGCCGGCGCCAAGCTGAATGTTCTTGACCGGCAGCTGTGCATCCATCAGCCTATAGCCGTCCAAATACAGAGAATAAGCACCTGTCTTCAGATCCAAAACCATGGCAAAGGTGTACCAGGTATCGGGCTTAAAGCTTGTATCATTCACATAAGCGGTAACGGTGCTGCCGGAGTTCGACGCCCTGGGAATGATCCTGCCGTTGGTCAGATCAAGTGAGTAGAGGCCGTACCAGCTTGCCTTATCGCGGTTGCTACCGTCCGGATAAAGAACGGCATCAACGCCAAGCTGACCGACGGAGCCCGCAGCTACGTAAAAGTCGAACTGGTAAACAACGCTATTGTGAATAGTATAGTTGAACCACTGTTGGATGTCTGCATTGGGAGCAGTGTTCTTTTCATAGTGGGATTTCACGTCAACCGACCAAACGTTCCCCTTGCCGCTGCTTGTGGGATCGGGAATGATCGCATCCTTTGCAATGGCATCCGCATTCGCGCCGCTCGCATACATATCCGCGGCACTCGTCATGCCAGTGAAATCTTCATAAGGACGCTTTTCAACCTTAACGTCGACGGGCTCGGTTCCCTCGTATACGGTGATGTTGTCGTAGTATACGGTGCCGCTGTCCGACGCAGATTTTGCCTTGTTGATGTACATTTGCGCACTGCCGACGCCGAGCTTGATATTCGCGACCGGCAGCTGTGCATCCATCAGCTTATAGCCGTCCAAATACAGAGAGTAAGCACCTGTCTTCAGATCCAAAACCATGGCAAAGTTGTACCAGGTATCGGGCTTAAAGGTTGCATCGTTCACATAAGCGTTAACGGTGCTACCGGAGTTCGACGCCCTGGGAATGATCTTACCGTTGGTGAAATCAAGTGAGTAGAGACCGTACCATTTCACACCGCTTGAGGTGTTGCTGCCGTCTGCATAAAGGACGGCGTCAACGCCAAGCTCACCGACAGCGCCCTTTTCCACGTAAAAGTCGAACTGATAAACAACGCTATCGTGGGTAGTATAGTTGAACCATTTCTGAATGTCTGCATTAGGGGCGGTGTTCTTGTTATAGTGAGGATTCACGTCAACCTTCCAAACGTTGCCCTTGCCGCTGCTTGTGGGATCGGAAACGATCGCATCCTTTGCAATGGCATTCGCATCCGCGCCGCTCGCGTACATGTCCGCGGCACTCGTCATGCCGGTGAAATTCTCATAAGGACGCACGCCAACCTTGACGTCGGTGGGCGCGGTGCCTTCGTATACGGTCACGTTGTCGTAGTATACGGTACCGGAGCTGCCGCTTGAAGGAGCCTTTTGGAATGCCATAGTGCTACCCGATACGTTGAACGAAACGTTCTTGACCGCCATCTGAGCATCCATTACCTTATAGCCGTCCAAATACAGGGAGTAGGCACCTGTCTTCAGATCCAAAGCCATGGCAAAGGTGTACCATCTACCGGTCTTAAAGCTTGCATCGTTCACTGTAGCCGTAACAGTGCTTCCACCGTTCGACGCGGTATGAATGATCTTACGGTTGGTAAGATCAAGGGAGTAGAAGCCGTGCCACCTTGAGCCGCCTCCGGCATTGCTACCGTCCAAAGGAAGATAGGAGTCAAAGCCAATCTGACCGACGGCACCCTTTTCTACGTAAAAATCAAACTGGTAAACAATGCTATCGTGCGCAGCATAGTTAAACCACTTCTTGATAGCCGCATTGGGATTATGGTTCGCATTCGAGTGAGAAGCCACGTCAACCTTCCAAACGTTCCCCTTACCGCTGCTTGTGGGGTCGGAAACGATTTGATCGGTTACACTCACACCGTCAGCGTACATCCCCACAGCGTCGGTGATGCCGGTGAAATCTTCAGAGTAAGGACGCTTGCCAACCTTAACGTTGGCGGGCTCGGTACCGTCGTATAAGGTGATGTTGTCGTAGTATACGGTACCGGTGGATTTTGCCGTGGGCTCCGAGCTCTCCGAGGTAATAGCTCCGACGGCATAAGCCTTGTTGATGTACAATCCCCCACCGCTAAGCTTAAAATTCTTGACCGACAGCTGTGCCTCCATCAGCTTATAGCCGTCCAAATACAGAGAATAAGCACTTGTTTTCAGATCCAAAACTATGGCAAAGGTGTACCACGTATCGGGCTTAAAGGTTGCATCGTTCACTGTCTCGGTAACGGTGCAGCCGCCGTTAAACGGTGAGTTGTGAGTGATCTTACCGTTGGTAAGATCAAGAGTGTAGAGACCGTGCCACATTGCGCCGTTTGAAGTATTGCTACCGTCTTTATAAAGGACAGCGTCAACGCCAAGCTGACCGGTTGCCCCCGCCTCTACGTAGAAATCGTACTGGTAAACAATGCTATTGTGGGCCGTATAGTCGAACCAACCTGCAATGGTCGAATTGACAGCAGTGTTTTTACCATCAAATTGTGTGTTATTGTAGTTGGGGCCCCAGTGGTTGCTCACGTCAACCTTCCAAACGTTCCCCTTGCCGCTGCTTGTGGGATCGGAAACGATTTGATCGGTGACGCTTACACCGCTTGCATACATGTCCGCAGCGTTTGTCATGTTGGTGAAATCTTCATAAGGACGCTTGCCTTCCTTTACGTCGGCGGGCTCGGTGCCCTCGTATACGGTCACGTTGTCGTAGTATACGGTACCGCTGTCCGATGCAGATTTCGCCTTGTTGATATACATTTGCGCACTGCCGGCGCCAATCGCAATGTTCTTGACCGGCAACTGTGCATCCATCAGCTTATAGCCGTCCAAATACAGAGAATAAGCACCTGTCTTCAGATTCAAAGCCATAGCAAAGGTGTACCAGATCTCGGTCTTGAAGCTTGCATCGTTCACATAAGCGGTAACAGTGCTGCCTGCGTTCGATGCCGTGGGAATGATCTTACCGTTGGTAAAATCAAGGGAGTAGAGACCGTACCATTTCACACCGCTTGAGGTGTTGGCACCGTCCAGATAAAGGATGGCGTCAACGCCAAGCTCACCGACAGCACCCTTTTCTACGTAAAAGTCGAGCTGGTAAACAACGCTATCGTGAGTAGCGTAGTTGAACAGGTTTTGGATGTCGGAATTGGGAGCAGTGTTCTTGCCCGCGTGCGTAGCCACGTCAACCGACCAAACGTTCCCCTTGCCGCTGTTTGTGGGATCGGGAACGATCTTATCATTTGCAATGGCATTCGCATCCGCGCCGTCGGCATACATACCCGCGTCATCGGTCATGTTGGTAAATCCTTCAAAGTATCCTTCAAAGTCGTTTTTCTCGATGTCGAGAATATATTCGCCTTCCGCGTTACCGGGAACAAAGTAGCCCTCACCCTTGTCGGTGTTGACAGCACCCGAGAAGGGTTCGCCCGACGTGATATCGTACTTAAAGTACTCGCTGCCGGCATTCTTTTTAAAGGTCACAGGACACAGTGCAGAGTCGAGCTCCGACAGGGTAAGACCGCTTGCGCTTCCTTCCCACTTGCCGCCCTCAAATACAATCGAAACCTTGTTTTTGTTGTTGTAACCGCTAAACAGGGCGGCAGAGGTAGGTACCACCGTTGTTTCAGTGTTAACAAAGCTAAAGGTGCTGTCGCGCAGGGTGATGCCTGCGGTGATCACACCAGTCCCCGTTTCGTTGCTTGAATATGCAACCACTGCATTGAGCCCTGCAGTATAATTTTCCTTGGAGACCGCGAAGGTCACGTTTTCAAAAACAATGTTATACGTCTTATTGTACGTACCGTCATCGGTTGCTTGAACCGTAACGATATGACCGTCGGCAGAGCCCTGCTTACCCGCATACAGCTTACCGTTTTTAACAATAATATTGGTAATGAACGCACTGTCCGTTTCAGCCATACCGTTATTGTTTGCTTCGATCAGGGGAGAAAGACCGCGGTTGAAAGTGAATCCGCCAAGGTCGATCACCACCGTGCCGTTAAAGGTACCCATGGGAGCGGAATCCGTGGCGTTGGTATGGTCGGCACGCATGAGGATATAAACCGTCTTGCCGGGGTTTGCCGCCAGATATTCACCTGCCTCGTCCTGCGCTACGCGCCAGTCGCTTCCACCGCCTACAAAGTTCTTATCCCCGTCAAAGAGCGCAAAGGGGTAGACTGCGGGATCGGCGTAAGAATCTCCAATGAGACCGTAACTGGTGTGCAAGGGATTTTTTGTGTAAACGTCACGGTCATCCCCGTCGCTGATCAGCTTGGAAAAGCCAAATGCACCGTCCTCTGTGGGAAGGACGACCGACGGAACCGTTCCGTTCGGGACACTCAGGGTCACCCAGGAACCGTTGCTTCCCTTTTTAAAGCATACCTTATCCGTGGCTTCGTTTGCAGTGTACCAGGTGATATTGCTAAAGCTATCCGCAATGACCGCACCGCCGATAAAGGTAACGTTTGCCGCAACCAGGTCGGGAGAGTAGGTAGCGTAATCAAACAAGGTGTAAGGTGTTGTAATTCCGCGCAGATCGAGGGTACAATCGGTCAGGGTCAAATTGATATTGACCTGTCCCTTCATCCAGTCCTGCGCATAGAAGAGGTTCTTTCTCTTGGTGCCGTCAAAAATCTCGGTATCAACAGAGAAATACACGTCCTCAAAGGAAATATCAAAATTCTTTACACGGTTGGTGTGATTCTGCACGCCGCAGAAATTGTTGTTTCCAATGATAACGTTTCCGTTCTTTACGATCAGAGTCGTATCGAAGTTGCCTGAATAAGAAGCATCCACGCCCGCCTCAAAGAGAGAGGCAGTCTTTTGATGCAGGGTCTTTCCGCCAAGATCCAGGATGATCGTTCCGTTCATATGGCAGAGCCAGTTGGGGAACTCGGTCACCTCGCGGTCGCCGCGCATCAAAATTTGCAAAGTGCTGCCGGGCTTCTTGTTGAGTGTCGCCCTTGCAATGACGGTGGATTCGCTCCAGGATTTTGCACCGGAGATAAACGCCTCGTCCATAAAGATGGCAAAGGGATATACCGTTGCGTCGGCAAATTCATTCGCCACCGCGCCGTAAGGGGTTGAAAGCTCCGCATTTAAAACTTCGTAAACCTTGTAGCCGTTTTGGGTCGTGCTTAATTGAAGCGAACCGTAGCTGTCTTCGAGCTTGAAGGATGCCGTGGGTGCGCTTACGTTCTCGGGAACAAGAACTTGGAGCCGCTGACCGCTTGCGTTGGGAGAAACGGTAAGGATAGACTCACAGAGTACGGTATTGTGAATGCTGTTCATCACAAGGCTTCCGCCAACGAAAGCATAGCGAACCGAAAGTCCCTGAAGTCCGGAATGGAGAACGAACACGTCGTTCAGCGTCTGATCGAGGAAGTTCTCGCGAAGCACGTCGATGGTGCTATCGGTTAAGGTGATATTGCTTGTCAGCTTAACGCCGCTTGCCACACTTCCCTCGCTGACGATGCTATAGGAAGCTGATCCCTTTGCAACCGTCAGGTATACGTTTTCAACGTTTACGTTGATCACCTTGCCGTTTCCTGCCGTTGTAGAGCTGCCGTAGCCTACAAGCGGTGTATTTCCAAGGATCACAGAACCGTTTTTCAAGGTCACGCTTACCGCGGTCGTGTTGGTGGCAGAGATCCACAAGGGAGCATTCTTGGTATTCTTGGCAGTCAGTCTGTATCCGTTCAGATCGATCGTAAGCGAGGTCTTGCCGGAAAGGTTAACAAGGTCGCTATCGGTCAGGGTGTAGCTTGACTGCATTGTGACCGTAGCACCGCTTGCGGCGGCGTTCATTGCATCCTTCCAGGTTGCGTACTCAGTCGAACCTACCTTGAACGCGTTTTGGGACGCGGGCGCCTTGACGGGCTTGCCGCTGTTCTGTTCACTTACAAGAGAGACCGATGCAACGCTCAGGTCGGTAAAGACCTCCTCGACCTTAAGGTTATCAAGATAGATAGGAGGCTCATCACTACCGCCCAAGGGGGTGATCTGCACCGTCAGCTCCTTGACCTGTGACATACAACCGTACTTCATTTCATATACGGTATAAGGAATTTCAAATTCGGTCCACTCGTTCGCAACCGTCATTCCCGTATAGTAGCAACGGTCATAGTCGAACTGATCGGTCGCCTTTGCGGTCAAGTGGTTCATATAGAAGCGAACTGGACGGGAGACCGTGTCGTATACACGAAGGGTGATCAGGAAGGTCCTGCCAAGATCCTCCTTTGTTACCGCCGCACCGTTTTTAATAAGCTTGTTGGTGGTAATGGCGTCATAACCCATATTGTGGTAAACGACGTGCTCGGCTTGTCCCACGCGGACCTTGCGCTTGAGCTTCAGTGCCAGCGCACCGTCGATCTCGGCACCTGTGGTCACGTCACAGTAAAGGAAGGTCAAACCACCGTTATCGGTGTCAAAGGTCTGCTCCCAATGTGCCACGTTGTCGCCTGCGTTTTCAGTAAAAAGACGGAAGGTGACCTCGCTTCCCGCTTCGTAGGCGGCAAGCGCTTCGGTCACGTCGATCTCGTGGTACCCCGCTCCGCTGACGCGCAGACTGTTAACGAGCGCATTGGTGGACGCGTCGTATACCTTGAGTGTATTTGCCGCATTGTTGGATACCAGCACGCGAAGCGCATAACCGTCTGCCGCCGCCTCGGGCACGGTCAGCGTGACGTTGGTACCGTTTTCGTTAATGGTAGCGCCATTGACAAGCACGGTGGCGTCACCCTCGGGACGGGTGTGGAAGGTTGTGGTGTACGCCGTTCCCATTGCCACACCGTTGGAGCCCGCCAGATCTGCGGGAACGGTCAGCGTGTAAGCGGTGTTGCCCTTCATATCGTCGGCAAGGAAGGTCCATTCGGTGTTTCCGTAGGCACTCGTCCAAGTACCCGTGAGGACGTTGCCTGCACCGTCCTTGATCGTTACCTTTTGAATTTCGTCTGCCGTGACGTCACCGATAAATTTAACGGTGATACCGTCGGTCGTGCGAATGACCGCGCCCTTGACAGGGTCGGCATAGGCGACCCGAACGGCGTCGCCCTTGAGGTAATACCCCATAAAGTCAAAGTATGCCTCGTAAACGTCCACACCGTAGTTACGGTCAACACCGTACGCAAAGGAGTGCGGAATGTCGGTCTCGAACCAAAGCGTCGCAACGTTCATGGTGCGGGAGAGGTTGATCATTTCATTCTGCTTACCGTATTGCGTGGTGTAATTGTCAGAAAGGTTTACAGTGACGAACTGCGGCGCGTATCCCTCGCAGAAATAGTCGACAAAGCCGCCACAGCTGGAGTGGTTTGCCTGGAGACCCGAGGAGATCTCTTTGCCGTCATACACTGCCCAGGGCTGAAGCTCGCCGCCGTCGATCGTAACGCCGTCTACCGTATAGCCTTCCGTTTTCCCGTTGTCGTAGCGGGTCCTGCCGCTACACTGCTCGGGAAGCATCAGCTGAACGAAGGAATTGACCTTGTCGTTGACGTGCTGTGCGATCTCTTCGTCGGTATACCCGTCTTCTCGGGAGATGAGATCGTTACGAAGAACGGGAGCACCCAACTGGGTGTGCCATGCGTTTCTGGAAAGACCGAAGGCGCCAAAATGATCGATATCAAATCGATAGGTCTCGGGCTGGCTCAGTGCCAGATAGCGCGCACGGCGCAATGCCGCCGTTGACGCCTGTGTCGCGTTGTAAGTATAGGTAGCATAGATCATGTTTTCATTGGTCACGCCGCTGGGATGGGTGCCCGAAAACTCACCGCCGTACAAGGAGTGGGTAAGCTCCATAGGAACGTATGCGTACTCTGCAACCATTCCGGCATATCCGTTGAAAAGGAAGCCCGTAAAGTGCGGACGATCTGCTTTTCTAAAGATCTCGGCCACGGAATTTCCTGCGGAGAACAGCACCACAACGGGCACCTCATGATCGGGGTTGGTCGGATAAACGTAATGCGAATGCAGATCCATATTCAGCGGTGAGCCATCAGGCTTGACACAATCGGTAATTGTCAGCGCCTTGGTATGTGCTACCTTGATGTATTGACCGTTCTCCTGATCCACGACCGTTCCCGCGGGGTCGCTGTACCAAACGGGCGACGAACCGTCAAACGCATTTTGCGTTGCCTTGCGCGTGCCGTCCTCATGTACCCATTTGACTACGTAGGAGGCTCTGATACTGCGGAAGTCGTTGTTCCAGACCTTTACGATCTCCTCAAGCGTACCGTCGACACCGTGCTTGTCCTGCTCGAAGAAAACGTCATTGAGAAGCACGTCATAGCCGGAGGGAACTGTCAAGGTATCGATATAAGTGCCCTTCTCAAACGCGGCGAGCTCCTTGAAATACTCACCCGCCTCTGCCTTCATCCACAAAGGCATGGTTGACCAATCAAGATCGGGGCTCTTTGCACGCGCATCGTTGAGATAATCCAACACGATGACAGCATAGCCGCGGCCGAGCATTGAGGTGATGATGCTGACGTCGCTGTCGGTTCCGATCCGCTCGAAATCGGCATTGACAACGTAAAGGATCACAGGGGTGCCGCCCATGAGCAAATTCCCGGGCGTTGCCTTGCCGTGTGCTGCCTCGTCATAATAAACGGTTACCTCGTACGGGATGCCGATGTACCCATCGTCGGAAAACCGCTGCGTTTCTCCCTGCATTGAGGCAGAGAGATAATCGTCGCTTTTGATCGCTTCCATGGCGTCTGTTTTGCTTGTCCTCGATCCGATATCGTTCGCCCAAGCAATAAGCGACGAGATCGGAAGCATGGGAAGCAGCATAGACATCATAAGAAAAAACGCCAAAAGCCTTTTACCTTTTCTCATTTTGCTTTCTCCTTTCAAATTAAAATGGAGCGATTCCGACATCTTACTGAAATCGCTCCCCTAACATATTCAGTTTATCATATAAGTCTTCTTTTGCCAATACCAATCCTTTTATCAATCATGTCATATTTTTTGGTTTTTGGTAAATAATTATTAAAAAATCATTTTGCGCGGCGGATTAAACACCGTCTTGGTATCGTCTTCAAATTTCTTTTGCGCACGGTAAAAGGTATTCATGCTTCCAAAGCCGCACCTCTCCGCCGCACGGGTAGCGGAAAGCGAGGGATCCTCGCGCCGCAGGCGATAATATTCGATCATGCGGCAGGTATTTACGTAGTCGGTAAAGCTGCTTCCCATAAATTCATTGAACGCGGTAGAAAAATAGCTGGTGGAATACTCAAACCGTGCAGCGATCTCCCCGATCGTCAACGGCTCGGTATAATGCTCGCAGATATATGCCACGGCATTCAAAATTGCCGCGCTTTGCTTTTCCTGCTCCTGCTTTGGAAAATGAGGATAATAACGCGTCATTAAATATGCAACCGTGTCAACAAATGCGCGTTTGCATAAAAGAGAATCGGGATCCCAATGTCGAATGGTATAATCAAGATATGTTTTAATGATTTCAAAGCCTTCGCACTTTTCTGTGTGGGTTGGAAACGAGAGGTTGCCAAGCTGATTGACGTTGTTAAAAAAATCTCGCGAGATCAAAATTATATAGCACACCGCGTCGGGCTCGTAGTAAAAGAGGTGCGGTTCAAGACTGTTGATAAAGCAAACGTCTCCGTGCTTGAGTACGTACGACTTTTGACCGACCACGATCTCCACACTGCCCTCCAAGCCAATGGCAAATTCAACCGCGTTGTGAAAGCTCGGCGCCCGATAATAGGCTCTGTCATTCCCGCTTTCCTGGCAATGCAACTCAAAAAAAACATGATCCTTTTGATCCCGCACCTTTTCGTACCATGCGTGTTTCACGTTTGGTTCCCTCCTTTTTTTCTTACTATATCAACTATACCATATTTTTCGCTTTTAATCAATAGTTTTTTTAGATCTGCCGTAGATCTTGTAGCAAACATAAGCAAAATTTGGCAAAGTAAAAAACGCTTTTGTCGCAAAAAAGAAGACGGCAAAAGCGTTTTTGATATACTTTTAAAAAATCACTGTGCAGAATTTTCCAGCTTCAGCTTTTGAATGATCGCCTGCGCGGCGGCATCCATATAGTCGTTTTCCATCAGCTCGATCATGCCTCTGTCAACAAGAGCCGCAAGCTTGGGATCCATCGGGATACGTGCCAAAAGATCGTAGCCGAACTTCTCGGCGATCTCGTCGATATGGCTTTCCCCAAACACACGGATCTCTTTACCGCAATCGGGGCACTTAACGTAGCTCATATTCTCTACGAGGCCAAGCACCGGAACGTTCATCATCGACGCCATATTAGCCGCCTTGCTGACGATCATAGAAACAAGATCCTGAGGGCTGGAAACGATAACGACACCGTCAAGAGGGAGCGACTGGAATACGGTCAAGGGGACGTCCCCCGTACCGGGAGGACAGTCAACCAGCAGCACGTCCACGTTCCAGATAGTATCCTTCCAGAACTGTTGAACGGAGCCCGCGATCATAGCGCCTCTCCACACCACGGGACGCGTCTCATCCGCGCCGATGAGAAGATTGACAGACATCATATCAATTCCCGTTTTACTGGAGGGGGGGATCATTCCGTTATCGTCGCCATAGACCTCTACGTTATGAAGTCCAAACGCCTTGGGGATGGAGGGACCCGTGATATCCGCATCCAAAATTCCTACCTTATATCCCTCTCTTTGCAAAAGCACTGCAAGCATCGTGGTAACAAGCGATTTACCTACACCGCCCTTTCCGCTGACGACACCGACAACGTGGCCAACCTCGCTGAGCTCGTTTGCGGGGATCAGGAGGCTTTGGGGCTTTTCACGCGAGCTGCAATTGGAGGAGCAGCTTGCACAATCATGCGTACATTCCGACATTTTGATCTTCCTTTCAAGCATTTGCTATATTTTTAACATCCATGTTATTATACACCTCTTTTTTTCATATTGCAAGCAATTTTCAAAAAAAATAAGGCGCACGCAAAAAAAACGCGGTTTTAGTGATCATAAAATCCAAAAAAACGCCTCCGATCAAAGGCTTTTTTCTAAAAAAGGGAGAAAAACCTTTTTAAAATCAAAAAGATGTAAAATAGGTCTTGTAATTCTGTTATTTTGCGGTATAATTATAATGTTGAATTATGGCATTTTTTTGTCAATCTATTACATTGGAGGATAAAAAGCATGAGCAAAACACTGAAAAAGCTGAACCATTTTGACGGCGTAAAGGGCCCCGTTCTCACCATTGTGATGGACGGCGTAGGTCTTGCCCCCGACACGGTATCCAACGCGGTGGCAGGAGCTTACACTCCCAATCTCGACGCATTGATGAAAAATTATCCCATGGTCTCCCTCAAGGCGCACGGTACCGCGGTGGGACTTCCCTCCGACGACGATATGGGCAACAGCGAGGTCGGACACAACGCCCTTGGAGCAGGACAGGTGTTCGCACAGGGTGCCAAGCTGGTTTCCAACTCGATCGAATCGGGCAAAATGTTTGCCTCTGCCACCTGGCAGGAGCTGATCGCAAACGTTTCTAAAAACCACTCTACCCTTCACTTTTTAGGCCTTTTCTCCGACGGAAACGTTCACTCTCACATCGACCACCTCAAGGCAATGCTTGCAGAGGCTAAAAAAGAGGGCGTTGCGCGCGTCCGCGTTCACATCCTTCTTGACGGTCGCGACGTGGGAGAGACCTCCGCGCTGGAATATATCAACCCCTTTGAAGCATATCTCGACTCCCTGCGCGATTCCGATTTTGACGTAAAGATCGCATCGGGCGGCGGACGTATGACCATTACCATGGACCGTTACGAGGCAAACTGGGCAATGGTAGAGGCAGGCTGGAAGACCCACGTATTGGGGCTTGGCAGACAGTTTGCATCCGCTGCCGAGGCAGTGGAGACCTACAGACGTGAGCTCGGCGTGATCGATCAGGATCTCCCCGCGTTCGTCATTGCCGAAAACGGAAAGCCCGTCGGTACCGTTGAGGACGGCGACAGTGTGATCTTTTTCAACTTCCGTGGCGACCGCTCCATTGAGATCTCCCGCGCGTTTGACGCCAAGGAGGGTGAATTTGACAGCTTTGACCGTGTTCGCGTTCCCGCGGTCGTTTACGCAGGCATGCTTGAGTACGACGGCGACCTCCACATTCCCAACAAGTATCTCGTTTCTCCCCCGGAGATCACAAACACCATGAGTGAATATCTTGCCGCTATGGGCATTCCCGTCCTTGCGATCTCCGAAACACAGAAGTACGGTCACGTAACCTATTTCTGGAACGGTAACAAGTCCGGAAAATTCAGCGAGGAGCTTGAGGATTATATTGAGATCCCCTCCGACGTGGTTCCCTTTGAGCAGCGCCCCTGGATGAAGTGCGCAGAGATCACCGATCGACTGATCGAATGCCTGAACAGCAAAAAATACAAATATCTGCGCGTCAACTTCCCCAACGGAGACATGGTAGGCCACACGGGCTCCTTGGCGGCTACCCGCTGCTCGATGGAAGCGCTGGACCTTCAGCTTGGAAGAATTCTTCCCGTTATTGATGCACTCGGCGGCGTTGCCATCATTACTGCCGACCACGGAAACGCGGACGAAATGTATGAGATGGATAAGAAGACAAAAGCGCCCAAGGCCGACAAAAACGGAAAGTTCAAGGCAAAGACCAGCCATACCCTCAATCCTGTCCCCTGCATCATCTACGACAACACCGAGGCGTGCGAGCACTACACGGTAAAGACAGAGGGAGCATTCGGGCTTTCCAACGTTGCCGCAACCACCGTCAACCTTCTCGGCTTTGAGGCTCCCGACATGTGGGACGCTTCGATCATCGAAGTAAAGTAATGGCGTCCTATCTTACCGAGCTTCACGCCCACACGAAAGAATCCAGCTCCTGCGCCCATCTTACCGCCCCCGAGGTTGCCGAGCGTTATATTGCCGAGGGATATTCGACCGTTGTCGTAACCAATCATTATAACGCCTACAACCTTGACATTGGCGGGGATACGTGGGAGGGACGGATCAATCACCATCTTGCCGGATATCGCGCTATGAAGGAGTACGCAAAGGATCGCCTTTGCGTACTCCTCGGGAGCGAGCTTCGCTTTCGTGAGAACGATAACGACTACCTGGTACTGGGGCTTGATGAAGAATTTTTGATCACCCACCCCGACCTTCACCTTTTGGATTTAAAAACCTTTTCATCTGTGGCTCGTCTTCACGGGCTTTTGTTGATCCAAGCACATCCCTTCCGCAACGGGATGACGGTCATGCGTCCCGAATATCTGGATGGAATTGAGGCTTTTAACGGTCATCCCGACCACCATTCCCGCAATGATATCGCAAAGGAATGGGCGAAAAAGTACGGCCTTTTACCCACCTCCGGCTCGGATTTCCATCAGCCAACGCATTTTGGCTGCGGAGGAATCGTTACAACCACTCCGATCCGCTCGAACAGGGAGCTTTTATCCGTTTTGCGCAGCGGAGATTATACTCTGCGCTGCACGGGTCCTGCCGCCGATCGTGACGGCATGAGCGACATGCCCGCAAAATACTGATATGGGAGTTTTTCATGGAATTTAAAGATCTTGAAGAATTGGCATCGGCTTGCGCCGCTTGCCAAAGGTGCGTGTTGGGACAAACACGCACAACCTCGGTATTCGGTACGGGAAACCCCAATGCCGACCTGATGTTTGTCGGTGAAGCCCCCGGCGAGCAGGAGGATCTCTCCGGCACCCCTTTCGTAGGGCGTGCCGGTCAGCTTCTCGACAAATACCTTTACGCGATCGATATTAAAAGAGAGGACGTTTACATCGCCAATATTTTAAAATGCCGTCCTCCAAAAAACCGCGATCCCCTTCCCGAGGAGGAGGACGCGTGTATTGGATATCTTCGCGAGCAGGTAAAGCTCATCCGTCCCAAGGTGATCGTTTGCCTCGGCAGGATCTCCGCCATGCGCCTGATCAAGCCCGATTTTAAGATCACACAGGAGCACGGCAAATGGTTTGATAAAAACGGCTATCTTATGACTGCGGTCTTCCATCCCGCGGCACTTCTGCGCGATCCGAGAAAGAAAGAGGATATGCTGGAGGATATGAAAGCGATCAAAGCAAAGCTTGACGAGCTTGGAGGAAAATAAACCGGCATGAATGATTTCTTTATTCCCCTTTTAACCATTATTCTCACGCTTTTCCTTTTAATGATCTGCGGCTACGTTGCAAGAAAAACCAAGATCATCGACACAAGCGCCTCCAAGGCACTCTCCAAGCTGATCATTTCGATCGGTCAACCGATGATGATCATCGCGGCACTTGCAAAGGCAGAGTACACACCGAAAAATATCACCATCGCATGGCAGGTGGTCGTTTTGAGTACGGCGATGCACCTTGCGATGGCGCTTATGGCGTTTCTCTTCTGCAAGCTGCTCAAAAAGAAGCCCGATGAAAACAAGATCTTTGAATTTTCTCTTGTGTTTGCCAACGCGGGATTTATCGGCTTCCCCATTCTCGACGCCATTTTCGGTGACGGGATCGGAAGCTTTATGGGAGCTTTTTACGTCATCAGCTTCCATCTGCTCCTTTGGACCTGGGGCATTATGATCTTAGCCCGTAAAAGAGAGGACATTAAACTCACCCCAAAGAAGGTCTTTTTCAATTACGGAACCGTTCCGTGTGCCATTGGGATTGCGATCTTTCTTCTCAAGGGTGTTATCTCCCTTCCCGAAGAAAGTGCTCTCCTTCCCGTATCTAACGCCTTTTTAAGCTTTTTTTCTTATCTTGGCAACCTTTGCACACCGATCTCCGTTCTTGTTACGGGTGCTCTGCTTGCAACCATTTCTCTGCCGAGAATGTTTACGAATGCAAAGCTCTATCTGCACTCCGCGATCAAGCTGATCGCCTTCCCCGTAATCATTTGCGTGCTTGTAAAGCTCGCCCTTTTAGCCATTACGACCGCCTTTCCCGATGCCCTCTCACCCCAAACGGTACAAATCTACATCCTGCTTTCCGCCGCTATGGCGGGTGTTCCCAGCGCCGCGACCATCACGATGCTGGCGGAGCTTTACGACATTGAGCCGGGCTATGCCTCACAATCGGTTGGTATGACCTCGATCCTGTCTACCGCCACGCTTCCCGTTGTTATGATCTTTGCGCAATGGGTCGCTTCTCTTTAAATTGAAACCGCACATAAAAAACTCCCCAAATGCACAACCGCATTTGGGGAGTTTTTATGTGTCAGATCGCGTGAATGCCGTTTGCTTTATCTGCATTCTCGGCATCAAGATTGTATTTTTTGGCTTTGCGATACTCGAAGAATTTCTTGGAAACCTCCGGGAAGAGCGCATAGGAAAGAACGTCCTCGTCCTGCTCAAGATACTGTGCGATCTCGCTTCTGAGCTGTTCAAGCTCGGGCTTGAGCGCGTCTGCGGGACGGTAGTCAATGGGCGTTTCGTCGCCGATGATCTTTTTGATAAATTCGGGATCGATCTCAACGGGGGTCTTACCGTACTCACCGCGCACGATCCCCTTAAATTCCTTGGTAACCGTTTTGTATCTCTCACCCATGATCACGTTAAATACAGCCTGGGTACCGACGATCTGGGAAGAAGGCGTTACCAAGGGAGGATATCCAACGTCTGCACGAACGCGCGGAACCTCTTCCAGTACCTCGGTCAGCTTGTCGGACTTGCCTGCCTGTGCAAGCTGGCTCATCAGATTGGAAAGCATTCCGCCGGGAACCTGGTAAACAAGCGCGTTGACGTCGACTTTAAGCGCCTTGGGGTTAAGAAGTCCGTTTGCAAGGTACTTCTCGCGCAAAGGAGTGAAGTGCTTGGTGATCTTATCCAACTCGGTCAGCTTGATTCCCGTATCGTAGGGAGTTCCCTCAAGAGCCGCTACCAGTGCCTCTGTGGGGGGCTGGGAGGTACCGAGCGCCATGGGAGAGATCGCGGTATCAATCACGTCGACACCTGCTTCCACAGCCTTCATAAGAGTCATGGAAGCAAGACCTGCCGTATAGTGGGTGTGAAGCTGAACGGGAACCTTAACGGATTCCTTGATGGTCTTCACCAACTCATACGCATCGTAGGGCTTAAGAAGACCTGCCATGTCCTTAATGCAAATGGAATCTGCACCCATTTCCTCAAGCTGCTTTGCGTATTTGGAATAATACTCCATCGTATACACGGGACCCGTAGTATAGGAGAACGCCGCTTGAACGTGTCCCCCTTCCTTCTTCGTTGCGTTGATCGCGGTGCCGAGGTTTCTCGGATCGTTGAGTGCGTCGAAGATACGGATAATGTCAATACCGTTTGCAATGGATTTTTGTACAAAATACTCTACAACGTCGTCGGAATAGTGACGGTAGCCGAGAATGTTCTGTCCGCGGAACAGCATTTGAAGCTTGGTATTCTTTACCTTATCGCGAATGGCACGAAGTCTTTCCCAGGGGTCCTCGTTGAGGAAGCGCATGCAAGCGTCGAAGGTAGCGCCGCCCCAAGCCTTCTCTGCATGCTAGCCGTCCTTATCCATCTGCTCAAGAATGGGAAGCATCTCCTCGGTGGTCATACGGGTTGCAATCAGCGACTGATGGGAGTCGCGAAGCACTGTTTCTGTAATTTTTACTTTAGCCATTTTATTACTCCAATCAGATAAGAATTAGCCGAAGCAAGCGAGAAGAACG
>JAZNEQ010000150.1:0-8443 GCA_045588715.1 Eubacteriales bacterium
GGCGGGAGCGCGGCTAAAAAACACACATAAAAATTGAAATCCGTATGGATTTCTACCTTAAAAACCGCTTTCTCTATCGTTTTTTTCGACAGAAAAAGCGGTTCTTTTTTCTTATTTGATCCGTGTGTTTTTGTTCTGCGCTAAATGAATCAGCCCCTTTATGACGGTTCCAAGACAAAGACACCTTGAAAGGCAGAGGCTTGGACGGTCATTCGGGCAGATATCTCTTGAGGGGCAGATGGAGCGACTGCTTGAGGATGGTAAAGCCTTCTACGTAGGCAACGCCACACTGACTGCCTCTGAGTCGGGCTTCTGCCGTCATATCCTCAACCAGATCCTTTCCGTCGTGCACCGCCAGCCACTCGATCTGACTCTTATGCTGCTTGTACATCTCGACCTTTGTTTCAAAGGTATCGGAAATATCCACGAAGATCTCGGGAAAGGAGTTGATAAGATGTGTGTTTTCCATTTGGAAAATGGGAGTGAATTTATCAAATACGGGATACTCGGGATGATCGGTGGGATAGTGCCCCACGGTTGCCGCCATCGAGGCATCAAACGTGATGGTGTTGGTGATGCTGTGATCTACCATATACTCATCGGGGCCGTGGGTGATGATAAAGTCGGGACGGACCTTGCGGATCACGTCGGAAAGACGCTTGACCAGCAGATCGTAATTCTGGCGCAGAAACATATCATCCACGTCAAGATTGATATACTCCGCACCGATGATAGCGGCAGAATTTTTCGCCTCCTCGAGACGAATCGCCGCGATCTCTTCTTTGGAATAGACCTTATGACCTGCGCTGCCGTTTCCGAGCACACACATAGTGACCTTATCTCCGCGCTTTGCGCACTTAGCAAGCGTACCGCCCGCACGCAAAGCCTTGTGACCTGCCCGCAGGGAGGCGAGCACCGTCTCGTAAGCCGCGATCTGCTCGGCAGAGGGCTCTCCCACAAAAAAGGTGCGGCAGACGTCGCAAAATACACCGCCTACACCCACGCTGATATCCATGATCAGGGTGTCCCCCGGCTTGGGATCATAATTCTTCGTTACACCGTCGATCCCGAGGGTGTCCTTTCCCCAAACGTAATCGTACACGATCTCGTATTCTCCGAGGGTTTCTTTGAGGGAGCTTTCAAAAACGGTGAACAGCTCATCGGTTTTTTTTGGGGGGAGAAGGCATCGGCAAAATCCCGATATGCCTTGGCAACAGCGGAAAGGATCCTTTGTATTTCCATCGATTCAACTCCTATCCTATCTTATCGACTATATCATAACAAAAACGAAAAAAAAATGATAGACTATTTTGTTTTAAAAAATAGCATTATTTTCCCGCAAAAAAAACTATTGACATTTTTTCTCGGTGTATTACAATAAAGTTATGGATTACATATTTAACGTTGAAAAAATCAAACGGCTTTTATACGACTTTTACTTATCGACCGACATTGCAGTGACCTTTTACGATTCGGAGATGAATCTTGTGGCAACTTCTCCTGTTCACTCGGATTTTTGTATGTGTATCCGCGAGAACGACGAACGCAAAAAGAACTGCAATCTTTCCAACTTTATCAATATGAAAAAAGCGGCAACAACGAGAAAAACGGTTTCCTACACCTGTCACGCGGGATTGATGGAAACTATTTTACCCGTTCTGTATGAGGAAACGCTGATCGGCTTTATGCAGATCGGTCAGTTCCGGGATAAGGCGGCGTTCTATTCCTCGGAGGAAAAGGTAAGCGCGGCTCTTGCGGTCTATTCTCTTGACAAAAAACCGATGCTAAGGCTCTATGGAGAATTGCCCCTCGTTTCACAGGAGAGATTTCAGGCGCTTCAAGAGATCCTGTTGCTTCTTATCAAAAAGATCTGGGACGACAGCCTGATCCGCCACAATCGGAGCATGCTTTCGATCCGTATCGAGCAGTATATCTTAGAGCATATCAAGGAAAAGCTTTACGTAGAGGATATCTCCAAGCGATTTTTCCTTTCCAAAAACGCGCTCTATCACTTATTTGAAACGGAATTCGGAACGACCATCGGAAAGTATATCTTAAATAAGCGCATCCAGCTTTCCTTGGAAGCGCTTCGTGACACCTCGACCCCCATCACTGCGGTGGCGGCAGAGCTGGGATTCCCCGATTATAACTATTTTATCCGCGCCTTTAAAAAGCAGATGGGCATCACGCCCCTGCAATATCGAAAAAACAATTAAAAAGTTTGAGAAATAACGAAAAGCCTTGCCGCGTGGCATTGGAGATCCTTCCTCTGCCACGCAGCAATTTCTTTATTCTTTTTTTAGAAAAGTTCCCAAAAAAGAGTAAATGTATGCTATAATATACGCAGTAAGCCTTGCTGTGCAAGGCTTGGCACTTCGTGCTACGCGCACAGCCGTGCGCCTGCGCCCTTGACGGCTTCGCAAAAATGTCCGTGCAAGCACACATTTTTGCTTCATGGTATAATACACGCAATAAGCCTTGCTGTGCAAGGCTTGGCACTTCGTGCTACGCGCACAGCCGTGCGCCTGCGCCCTTGACGGCTTCGCAAAAATGTCCGTGCAAGCACACATTTTTGCTTCATGGTATAATATACGAAGTAAGCCTTGCTATGCAAGGCTTGGCACTTCGTGCTACGCGCACAGCCGTGCGCCTGCGCCCTTGACGGCTTCGCAAAAATGTCCGTGCAAGCACACATTTTTGCTTCATGGTATAATACACGCAGTAAGCCTTGCTGTGCAAGCTCACATTTTTGCTTCATGGTATAATACACGCACCTTTTTACAAAGCATGGAAGGAGAAGAAAAGATCATGGATTCACGCAAAAAGCATTTTTTTGTACGCGCGCTGTCTCTCCTTCTCTCCCTTTTGTGTCTCCTTCCCGTCTCTCTTCCCGTCACCGCCGAGGAAAATCCCTTTTTGGGAGATGCCGCGGCATATTACGACGCGCTGAAGGAGCAAGGCTTCCCCGCCGATTACGCCAAGGCATTGACCGAGCTTCATCTGCTTCACCCTACGTGGAGCTTTACGCCTCTGCTGATCACCGAGGAAAAACCGGAGTATACGTGGGAATACGTCCTTGAGAGAGAAAACTATCTTGAAAACGAGGGAAAAGAAACGGAATCGGCAAACAATACCATCTCCAAAAGTGATACATACGCCGCTTACCGTCATCCCACCAATCAAAAGCTTTACGATGCGGGAAAATACCAGGTGTCCGATGCGGCACTTGCCTATTTTATGGATCCCCGCAACTTTTTAAACGAGACCGATATTTTTCAGTTTTTGGATCTTTCGGCATACGAAGGGGTCAGCCGCGAGGCGGTAGAGGCCGTCCTGTCGGGCACCTTTATGGAAACAAGGATGCTTGAAAACGAAAAGAGCTTTTCAGAATATTTTCTCGAAGTGGGAGCGGAGCTTGGAGTCAATCCCATTTTTCTTGCGGTCAAGGCACGCCAGGAGCAAGGCGTCGGCGGCACCTCCCCCATCATATCGGGCACGTGCGGAACAGAGCTTAAGGATCGCTATACCGCGGATCCCACTCTTGGAGAATACACCGCGGAGGAGCTGCTTGCCCTTGACGGCTACTATAATCTCTTCAACGTGCAAGCAAACGGAAACGGCATATTTTCAATTTACTACAATGCCATGAGTTATGCCAAAAACACGGGGACCCCCGCCATGGCAGAGACTTGGGGCAGTCCTTCGTGGGATACGCTTTGGAAATCCCTTTACGGTGGTGCCGCGTTTATCAAAAAGAATTACGTCAGCGACTACGTTACCACTATTTATTTGCAAAAATTCAACGTGGACAGCCGCGCATACGGCAACTTCTGGAAACAATACATGCAAAACGTAACGGGCGCTTTTTTTGAGGCGCGCAGCTTTTACGCATCGTTCGCCTCTACGGGGATGCTGGATTCGCAATGCTCCTTCCTCATTCCCGTCTTTGACGGAATGCCCGACGCCCCCTCCCCCGATCCCGCCGAGGGCGCCTGCACCTCGTTGGTTCCCGCCCCCTTGAAATACACGTTTTCCTCGCACCTGACACTCCCAACGGAAAGCGACCTTGAAAGCGAATCGCTTTTCCACTCCGTAAGCCTGAACCGCGGAGAGAAGATCCGCTTTGTGGGCGAGGTTGACCATTCGTACGGGATCGACCGCATTGAATACGCTTGGGACGACGGCAATTTTGAAATGCTGTGTGAGGGCGGTATTCTTGACGCACGCATTCCCGTGCACCACTCCGAGGCCTCGGAGCATATGCTGGTATTGCGCGGCATTGCCGATTATGACCCCGAGGACGGAACC
The DNA here is from genome assembly GCA_045588715.1 of Eubacteriales bacterium. Taxonomy (GTDB): domain Bacteria; phylum Bacillota; class Clostridia; order Oscillospirales; family CAG-272; genus UMGS1865. Next base: position 4,309 of record JAZNEQ010000150.1, read on the forward strand.
AAGAAAAACAATTACGCCTTTCTTCTTGCCGTTTTATACGTGGAGGTCAAGGCGCCTTCCACGCTTTCGGTAACACTGGAAACGAGCCTTGGCTCAAGGGTGGAGACCATCCCGTTTGGAAGCACTCTCACCCTTCCCGCCCCCAAGGATGCGGGCTTTGTAGGCTGGCTTTCCTCCGAGGGTGAATTTTTACCCGCGGGAACGACCGTAACCCCTGTAAAGGATCTTTCCTTCCGCGCGCTTTGTGTGGAGCTTTGCCAGTTAACGGGGGCGTCACTTGTGTTTGACGACACGCACGCGCACTTGCGTTTTTGCGCCGCGATCTCATACGATGCCTACACGGCACTTTCTTCCCTCTCGGCAATCGAGCTCTATGCCTCTACAAGGTCGGAGAATGCAACGACACTCACAACGCCAAGCGTATCAAAAACGGTAACGGCAAACGGGAAGAAATGGCAGCTCTTGTACGTCGATTCCAGAGAGATCACAGCCCAAAATAAAGATATGCTTTATACCGCACGCTTTTCTGCCGCCATTCGCTATTCCGACGGCACGCGCACCACGCTTTCCACCTCTCCCCTTGGCACCGACACGATTACAAGAAGCGCCTCGGAGGTAGCCTATGCCGCACTTGCCGACACAAGTGCGCTTTACTCCAAGGATATCCTTGACCGTCTTCACGCACTGACCGACGGATCCTCTACATAAGAAGGAGCAATACAGCTATGAAAACACTGGGTTTTTATAACGGAAGGATCGACGAGCTTGACCGCATCACCGTTCCAATGCTCGACAGAGCCTGCTATTTTGGCGACGGTGTATACGACGTGACCTTTAGCCGCAACCATAAAATTTATATGTTGGAGGAGCACGTGGCAAGGCTTTTTCAAAGTGCTGCGCGCATTGGGATCCGTCCCGATATGACCGAGGCAGAGCTGACAGAGCTTCTCGCCTCCCTGATCCTCCGACTTGACGACGGAGAAGCTTGGGTCTACGTTCAGCTTTCACGCGGAACGGATTTTCGCGCACATGCCTTCCCCGAAAGCGCCAAACCAAATCTTTGGGTCATGCTCCGCCCCGCAAAGATCAAGGACACCTACCGTCCCTTGCGTTGCATCACCCTGGAGGATACGCGCTCGCTTTACTGCAACATCAAATCCCTTAACCTCCTCCCAAACGTCCTCCTGACACAGGCGACGGTGGAAGCGGGCGTGGACGAATGTATCCTTCACAGAGACGGAACCGTTACCGAGTGCGCACACTCCAACGTATCGATCCTGGTAAATAAAACGCTGATCACCCACCCTGCCGACCGTTATATCTTAGCAGGCACGGGACGGGCGCATCTGATCAACGCCTGCCGCTTGTTTGGCATTCCCGTGATCGAGCGCGAATACACGCTTGATGAACTGAAAAACGCCGACGAGATCATTCTGACCTCCGCATCCTCCCTTTGCATGCAGATCGTTGAGCTGGACGGTACGCCCATCGGTAAAAAGGACGGCGCGACGCTTCGCATGCTGCAGGACGCCCTTCTTGAGGACTTTTTGAAAAAGACCGAAGACGTTTGAATTTTGTAACATTTTTTAATCGGTTGAAAAATACCGACGGCTGTGTTAAAATATAAGCATAAGTAAAATTATAAAGAGGAAGTAAAATTTTGGCTACGAAAAATAATAAAAAAGGTTTTGGGAAGATCTTTCGCTTTTTTGATTACAACCGAGACAACCGTCTCGACGCACTTGCAGAGGACACCACCCCCACCGTCAAACGCTACTTTAAGCTGCTGGGCAGACGCTTTTGGAAGCTGATCTCGCTCAATTTAATGATGCTCCCCATCATTCTTCCCATTCTTGTGGCGATCTACCTTTACTTTAGCCTGGATCAAACGCCCACGGCAAATAACATTATCTTCCCCCAGCTTTACGGCGCTTCGATCGCCGCCCCCTCCACGCATACCACCTTTCTTTTGGACCTTTTCGGTGCGCAAATGGATATCCCGATCATGGGAGTGGGTGCCTACGTGGGAATGGGGATCTGCGCTTTGTTTATGCTGTTGACCTTTGGCTGGCAAAACATCGGTGCCACCTACGTACTGCGCAACATGGTCAGAGGAGACGCGGTATTTGTATGGTCGGATTATTTCTATGCGATCAAGCGCAATCTCCGCCCCGCATTTTTGCTTGGCTTGCTTGACTTTTTGGTCATTTTCCTTCTTGGCTTTGACATTGTGTATTTTTGGAACCAAACGGGAGACTTTTGGTTGGACGTTTGCTTTTTCGCCATCTTTGCCCTGATCGTTCTTTACTTCTTCATGCGCTTTTACATCTACTTGCTTCTCGTCACCTTTGACCTCTCCATCAAAAAGATCCTTAAAAACGCACTGATCTTTACCATGCTTGGTATCAAGCGTAATTTGATGGGGCTTTTGGGAATTGCTTTGATCACCGCCATCAACGTTGCCCTCTTCTTTGTCTTTGCGGCAACGCCCCTCGGCATTGCGATCCCCCTCATCCTTCCCCTCTTTTATTATCTTGCGCTCACCGCCTTCACCTCTGCCTATGCCGCGTATCCGATCATCGAACGCTATATGATCACCCCTTACGCAAAAAAAGCAACGGAAGAAGAGTGTGAAGAAAACGAGCCCGCGCTCCCCGAGGGTGAGGAATAATACGGCTATACAAAAAGGGCAGCCACCGTTTGGTGACTGCCCTTTTTGTATGCACTTAAAATTCCGGCTCGTAGCTTTGAACAAATTCCTCGTACACCGCGCGCCTGACCTGAATGTCCTTGATGGCAAGCTTGGTGCAATAGGGAGAAAATCCAACGTGACCGCCACTGATATAGTGAGGATCGATCAGCTCCGCAACGATCTCATTGTCCACACAAAGGAAGCTGTGACCGCCGATGATACCGGTGGTCATGCGAACCTCGGTACCCGGGGTGTAATGATAAGAGCCTGTCAATGCGCGCAAGCCTGTTTCGGGACTGCGCTCAATGCCGCTTTTGTGCTCCCACCAGCCGTTGAGCCCCACGATATATGCATTTCCGAGATAACCGTTTTCCCAGTGGGCACAAAACAATGCGTTAAGATCACGCGTGGCGGGAAGTACGGTTTTCATGGTAAAGGAAAAAATAACGTCACAGTCGTAGCTCTCACGGCTAAAAAGGATCCCGCCGAGGTTGCCGCGTTCAGCTCCGATCAACCAGCCGTTCTCTTCCTTCCATTCACCGCCCATGACCTGCCAATCCTTTTGCCAGTTTTTATCCGGTTGAGAATTTAGAAGAATGGGACACTTATCAACGATGATCTTTTTTCCGATCAGATGGATCTCGTTCATTCCCGCCATTTTTATGCACCGATCCTTTTTTCAAGATACTTGCGGATCTGTGCGATAAACTCACGGGAGTTAACGGCGCGCGTCTCGGTTCCCTCGACCACAAGTCCCACAAGATCCTTAGTCATAACGCCTGCGTTCAGGGTATCTATGCAAGCCCCTTCCAGCGCGTCGGCAAAGGAAACAAGCGCGGGCGTACCGTCAAGCTCGCCTCTCTTGCGAAGGGCGCCCGACCATGCGTAGATGGTTGCCATGGGGTTGGTGGAGGTCTCCTCGCCCTTGAGATAACGGTAATAGTGTCTTGTCACCGTACCGTGCGCAGCCTCATACTCGTACTTCCCGTCGGGAGAAACGAGGACCGAGGTCATCATAGCAAGGGAGCCAAACGCCGTGGAGACCATATCACTCATCACGTCGCCGTCATAGTTCTTGCAAGCCCAGATAAAGCCGCCCTCACTGCGGATCACACGCGCGACCGCATCGTCGATAAGGGTATAGAAGTAGGTGATTCCCGCTTCCTCAAACTTCGTCTTGTAATCCGTGTCAAAGATCTCCTGGAAAATCAGCTTAAAGGCTTGGACGAACTGCTTGGAGATGGTATCCTTGGTGGAGAACCACAGGTCCTGCCTGGTATCCAGCGCATAATCAAAGCAGGCATGCGCAAAGGACGCGATGGAAGAATCCAGATTGTGGATGCCCTGCACGATGCCCGGACCCTTGAACTCATGGATGGGCATGCGGGTCTCGGTGCCGTCCTCCGCGGTAAAGACGATCTCCGCCTTACCCGCGCCGGGGAT